>NZ_JBMNDS010000014.1:0-150092 GCF_052543295.1 Streptomyces sp. SAS_270 | reverse complement strand
GCGACGCCCGGCACGCACTCTCGCCGCACCGGACGAAAGCCCTAGTAGCTCCGCTACGAGGACTTCCGCCCGGCACGCCGAGAGCACGCACCGAACGCCCCTCCTTCTTCCGCGCTGATCCGTCAGAAGCCCCCTACCCGCCCCGCGCAGGAGTGAGCCAGAGCACACCTGTCGTAGAGTTGACCGCGGTCGATCCTGACCGCGGCAGATCGGAAGGGCAGCAGGCGTGACCGTCGACGACACGGGCTCCGGCACGGGTGCGCACCCCGCCCCCGACGCCGAGCCGGGCCGTACCGCCGGCCCGGTCACCGAGGCGTCCCCCGGCCGGACCGACCCGAACGGGTGGACGGACGCCCAGCCCCGGATGGACGCACAGGCCCGCGTGGACGCCCCCGGCGAACCCGACCCCGGCGAGGACCCCCTGGCCCTCCGCCTCGAACAGCTCATCCTCGGCGCCGAACGCCGCTACACCCCCTTCCAGGCGGCCCGCAGCGCAGGCGTCTCCATGGAACTGGCGTCCCGCTTCTGGCGGGCCATGGGATTCGCGGACATCGGCCAGGCCAAGGCCCTGACGGAGGCGGACGTACTGGCGCTGCGCCGTCTCGCGGGCCTTGTCGAGGCGGGCCTGCTCAGCGAGGCCATGGCCGTACAGGTGGCCCGCTCCACCGGCCAGACCACCGCCCGCCTCGCCGAATGGCAGATCGACTCCTTCCTGGAGGGCCTGACCGAGCCTCCGGAGCCGGGGATGACCCGCACCGAGGTGACGTACCCCCTGATCGAGCTGCTCCTGCCCGAGCTGGAGGAGTTCCTCGTCTACGTCTGGCGGCGCCAGCTCGCCGCCGCGACCGGCCGGGTCGTGCAGGCGGCCGACGACGAGGAGATGGTCGACCGCCGCCTGGCCGTCGGCTTCGCCGACCTGGTGGGCTTCACCCGCCTCACCCGCCGTATGGAGGAGGAGGAGCTCGGCGAGCTCGTCGAGGCCTTCGAGACGACGGCCGCGGACCTGGTGGCGGCCCACGGGGGCCGGCTCATCAAGACCCTCGGCGACGAGGTGCTGTACGCCGCCGACGACGCGGGCGTGGCCGCCGAGATCGCCCTGCGCCTCATCGAGACGATGGCGAACGACGAGACGATGCCGGAGCTGCGCGTCGGCATCGCCTTCGGCACGGTCACCACCCGTATGGGTGATGTCTTCGGTACGACCGTGAACCTGGCCTCGCGCCTCACCTCGATAGCGCCACGCGACGCCGTCCTCGTCGACGGCGCCTTCGCCGAGGAACTGGTGCGCACCGGCGACGCCCCTGTCTCCGAGGCGGAGGCCGCCGAGGCCGCCGTCGCCGCGGAGAAGGAGGGCGAGGAACCGCCCGCCTACCGCTTCGCCCTGCAGCCCATGTGGCAGCGCCCCGTCCGCGGCCTGGGCGTGGTCGAACCATGGCTGCTGGCCCGCCGGGACAACGAGAGCTGACGCCCCCTGGGCCCTACCGCCCGAGAAGGCCGCCCGGCTGCGCAAGGCCGTCGACGCACAGACCCACGATCGGGACGCACAGCCCCGGCGGGTCGGCCTTCGGAGCCGGGGTCCCGTTGCCATTGCCGTTTCCGTTGCCCGTGGTGGCGCTCGGAGTCGGCTGCGGGGCCGGCGCCGTCGTCGCCGGGGGCCTCGGAGCGGCGGACGGCGTGGTCGTGGGAGCCGGGGCCGTGGGGATGCCGGTGGCGTCCGGGGCCGGGACGTCCCGCGCCGGAGGGCTCGCGAGCGTCGACGCGGACGGCGCGGAGGACATCGGGGCGAGGCTCACGCCCGGCGTGGGTGTCGCACTCACGCCGCCCATGACGGCGGTCGACGTGGGACTCGCCGACGGCACGGCCTCGACGGTGACCGCCGCGTTGCCCGCCGTGTCCGCGGGAGCGGCCGCCCTCGGCTCCGCCTCCGCACTGCCGCCGCCTCCGAGCACCGACTCGGGCGTCAGCCGTACGAAGCTCAGGACCCCGGCGGCCAGGGCCATCCCGCTGACGGCGAACAGGACACGGCGGGGGCGCGGCCTGCGGTGCCGGCCGACCGTCCTGGACGGCGCCGCTTGTGGCCGCGGATCTGTTTCTGCCGCTGTCTCTGTCGCTGTTTGTGGCTCTGTTTCTGTCTCTGGCTTCGTCGTCGTTGCTGCTTCCGCCATGGTCGTCCCTCCCCGGTGCCATGCGCTGTAGCGGTGCGCAGGTTATGCGCCGTTCGGGGGAGCGGGAGGGGAGTTGGGGCCGGTGTCACTCGAACGGGGAGTTCGGGTGCGGGGGGACGGGTTTCGTCCGGCGGGCGTGGCTGCGATGATCGGGGGGTCGGTAGTTAACCTGCGTTAACCGGGAGGGTGTCATGGCGGAGCAAGGGGACGAGCGGCGGTTCGGGGAGTTCGTCGCCGTACGGCGGCATGGGTACGTCGCGGAGCTCGCCCTCGACCGGCCGAAGGCCATGAACGCCGTGTCCACGGACATGGCGCGCTCCATCGCCGCCGCGTGCGAGGCGCTCGCCGCAGACCGGGAGGTGCGGGTGGTCGTGCTGACCTCCACGCATGAACGTGCCTTCTGTGTCGGAGCCGATCTGAAGGAGCGGAACTCCTTCAGCGACGCCGACCTGGTGCGGCAGCGCCCCGTCGCGCGTGCCGCCTACACCGGCGTACTGGAACTGCCGATGCCGACCGTCGCCGCGGTGCACGGCTTCGCGCTCGGGGGCGGCTTCGAGTTGGCGCTCTCCTGCGACCTGATCGTGGCCGACCGTACGGCGGTCGTCGGGCTGCCCGAGGTGTCGGTGGGGGTCATTCCCGGCGGGGGCGGTACGCAGTTGCTGCCCAGGCGGGTCGGGGCGGCCCGGGCGGCCGAGCTGATCTTCTCGGCGCGGCGGCTGGAGGCCGCCGAGGCGCGGGAGTTGGGGCTCGTGGACGAGCTGGTGGAGGCGGGGAAGGACCGTTCCGAGGCCCTTGCGCTGGCTGCCCGGATCGCGGCGAACTCGCCGGTGGGGCTGCGGGCCGCGAAGCGTGCGCTGCGCCTGGGGCACGGGCTCGACCTCCGGGCGGGCCTGGAGGTCGAGGACGCGGCGTGGCGGTCCGTCGCCTTCTCGGGGGACCGGGCGGAGGGGGTCGCCGCGTTCAACGAGAAGCGGAAGCCGGAGTGGCCGGGGGAGTAGGGAGCCGCACGCGCACGACGCTGGGCGGGACCGTACCCCTGTTCGCACCACTAACATCCCAAATCGCCTAAAACATCCCTAACCTGGAGTGATGGGTGAGGACAGACGGCTGAGGGCCGTGGTGGAGCTGGCGCAGGGGATGGCGGCGGCGCACACCCCGCGGGAGTCCTGGCGGGCCGCGGCGCTCGGGGCCTGCCGGGCGCTCGACGGGAACTTCGCGGCGCTCTCGGTGTGGGAGCGCGAGCTCGGCCGGCTCCGGGTCCTGGTGAACGTCGGCGAACGCGCGCCGGGCGAGGAGGAGTTCCCCGACGGGGAGGCGTACCCCGTGCACCAGTTCCCGGAGATCACCGAGTTCCTGCACGAGCGCTGGGCCGGCGGCGGTGAGCCCAACGCCTGGGTCGAGACGGCGGAGGGTCCGGCGGAGGGGCGCGCCGGGTACTGCCATCAGAGGGTCGCCGCGCTGCGGCGGCGCGGCCGCGGCTGCTGTGTCGTCGCCCCGATCGTGCTGCACGGCCGGGCCTGGGGCGAGCTGTATGTGGCCCGTGCGGCCAAGGATCCCGTCTTCGACCGGGCCGACGCCGACTTCGCGACCGTCCTCGCCTCCGTGGTCGCCGCCGGGATCGCGCAGACCGAGCGGCTGGAGGAGGCCCGGCGGCTGGCGTTCACCGACGCCCTCACCGGGCTCGCGAACCGGCGGGCGGTCGATGTCCGGCTCGACGAGGCGGTCGAGCGGCATCGGCGGGACGGGGTCGTCGTGAGTCTCGTCGTCTGCGATCTCAACGGGCTCAAGCGGGTCAACGACACCCAGGGGCACGCCGTGGGCGACCGCTTGCTGGAGCGGTTCGGGTCGGTGCTGTCGTTGTGCGGGGCGATGCTGCCGGGGGCCCTCGCCGCCCGGCTCGGCGGTGACGAGTTCTGCCTGCTCGCGGTGGGTCCGTCGGCGGACGAGGTGGTCCGGATCGCCGACGAACTGTGCCGCCGCGCCGCCGAGTTGGAGCTCGGCGACGGCGTGGCGTGCGGGGTCGCCTCGACCGAGGACCCGATCGGACCGGTGCGCTCGGGCCGCCGGCTGTTCCGGCTGGCCGACGCGGCCCAGTACCGCGCGAAGGCCGTGCACGCCCACAAACCCGTGGTCGCCGGGCGCGAGGGCCCCGACGACCCCGTCGTACGGCTGGCCGACGCGCCCTCCCCGGACGCCGTACGGGAGCGCCGTCGCTTCCGGGGGCGACCCTGACCCCGCCCGCCCCTCCTGCGTGCCGGTAAGGGGTCAACCCGCCACCCAGTAGTGACATCATCGAATTCACTGCGTACGCTCCTGAATATGGATATGCACACTGTGGTGGTGGGGACGTCCGGGGTGACCGCGTCCGACGTTCTCGCCGTGGCGCGCGACGGCGCCCGGATCGAGCTCTCCGACGACGCGGCGCGGGCCCTCGCCGCGGCCCGCGAGATCGTGGACGCGCTGGCGGCCAAGCCGGAGCCCGTCTACGGCGTCTCCACCGGGTTCGGCGCTCTCGCGAGCCGGCACATCAGCCCGGAGCTGCGTGCCCAGCTGCAGCGCAACATCGTCCGTTCGCACGCCGCCGGCATGGGCCCGCGCGTGGAGCGCGAGGTCGTCCGCGCGCTGATGTTCCTGCGGCTCAAGACCGTCTGCTCGGGACACACGGGCGTACGGCCCGAAGTCGCGCAGACCATGGCCGACATCCTCAACGCGGGCATCACCCCCGTCGTCCACGAGTACGGCTCGCTCGGCTGCTCCGGCGACCTCGCCCCGCTCTCCCACTGCGCGCTCACGCTCATGGGTGAGGGCGACGCGGAGGGCCCCGACGGAGTCGTACGGCCCGCCGGTGAGCTGCTCGCCGAGCACGGCATCGCCCCCGTCGAGCTGCGCGAGAAGGAAGGGCTCGCCCTCCTCAACGGCACCGACGGCATGCTCGGCATGCTGGTCATGGCCCTCGCGGA
The DNA here is from genome assembly GCF_052543295.1 of Streptomyces sp. SAS_270. Classification (NCBI taxonomy): domain Bacteria; kingdom Bacillati; phylum Actinomycetota; class Actinomycetes; order Kitasatosporales; family Streptomycetaceae; genus Streptomyces; species Streptomyces sp. SAS_270. Next base: position 144,967 of record NZ_JBMNDS010000014.1, on the reverse strand, counting down.
CCTCGACTCCCTCTACAAGTCGGCCGACATCACCGCCGCCCTCTCCATGGAAGCGCTGCTCGGCACCGACAAGGTCCTCGCCCCCGAACTGCACGCCATCCGCCCGCACCCCGGGCAGGGCGCCAGTGCCGCCAACATGCTGGCCGTGCTCAAGGGTTCACAGCTCACCGGGCACCACCAGGACGACGCCCCGCGCGTCCAGGACGCCTACTCCGTGCGCTGCGCGCCGCAGGTCGCGGGCGCCGGACGCGACACCATGGCGCACGCCCGCCTGGTCGCCGAGCGCGAGCTGGCCTCCGCGGTGGACAACCCGGTCGTCCTGCCCGACGGCCGCGTGGAGTCCAACGGCAACTTCCACGGCGCCCCGGTCGCCTACGTCCTCGACTTCCTCGCCATCGCCGCCGCCGACCTGGGGTCCATCGCCGAGCGCCGCACCGACCGGCTGCTCGACAAGAACCGGTCGCACGGACTGCCGCCCTTCCTCGCCGACGACGCCGGCGTCGACTCGGGCCTGATGATCGCCCAGTACACGCAGGCCGCGCTGGTGAGCGAGATGAAGCGGCTCGCCGTACCGGCGTCCGCCGACTCCATCCCCTCCTCCGCCATGCAGGAGGACCACGTCTCGATGGGCTGGTCGGCGGCGCGCAAGCTGCGTACGGCCGTCGACAACCTGACCCGCATCATCGCGGTCGAGCTGTACGCGGCCACCCGCGGCATCGAGCTGCGCGAGGGGCTGGCCCCGGCCCCGGCGTCGCAGGCGGTCATCGAGGCGGTCCGTGCGGCCGGCGTCCAGGGCCCCGGTCCGGACCGCTTCCTCGCCCCCGACCTGGCGGCGGCGGACGCGTTCGTGCGCTCCGGCGCGCTCGTCGCCTCGGTGGAGACGGTGACGGGGCCGCTGGCGTAGTCCCCGCAGGTCCCGCGCGGTGGGTGCCGTCGTCGACCGGCGGCGGCACCCTTGCCGTGCGAGGTGTGCCGCCAGTGTGCTACTGTCTCATTGATACGTTTTTGGTACCCATTTACTTTGTGCGCCTGATCGGAATCCTCCGCAGGCGCGTTTTGTTTTACCGGCATCTCCGGCGTTACACCGGTGCATCTCCGGACTGGGGCCCCTACCTATTCAGGAGAATGACATGGCTACTGGCACCGTGAAGTGGTTCAACGCGGAAAAGGGCTTCGGCTTCATCGAGCAGGACGGCGGCGGTCCCGACGTCTTCGCCCACTACTCCAACATCGCCAGCTCCGGCTTCCGTGAGCTGCTGGAGGGCCAGAAGGTCTCCTTCGACGTCACGCAGGGCCAGAAGGGCCTGCAGGCGGAGAACATCGTTCCCGCCTGATTTCGGGACGCGCTTTCCCGAGCCGGGACCCGCACCTTCGGGTGCGGGTCCCGGCTCGCGTCTGTCCGAGCTGTCCGTGCTGTCCGTGGGTCCAGGAGAGTTGTCCGTGGGGTCCAGGAAGTCCAGAAAGGAAATCCAGATCCAGCATGACTCGATCCGAACGTCCCGCCCGTAGGCGACCGACGAACTCCCGCGGCAGTGCCCAGCCGACCGGTTCCGCAGGCGGCGCCGGACGCGGCGGAGGCCGTAACGCCGGCCGCAGCGGCGGCAAGGGCCCGGTCCGCAAGGCCGCCCCGCCGCAGGAGTTCTCGCTGCCCGAGACCATCACTCCCGCCCTGCCCGCCGTCGAGTCCTTCGACGCGCTGGACATGCCGGCGGCCCTGACGAAGACCCTCGCGGCGCAGGGCGTCACCGAGCCCTTCCCGATCCAGGGCGCCACCCTGCCGAACTCCCTCGCCGGACGCGACGTCCTCGGCCGCGGGCGCACCGGCTCCGGCAAGACCCTCGCCTTCGGCCTCGCCCTGCTCGCGCGCACCGCGGGCCGCCGCGCCGAGTCCAAGGCGCCCCTCGCACTGGTCCTGGTGCCCACGCGCGAGCTCGCGCAGCAGGTCGACGACGCGATCACGCCGTACGCGACCGCCGTCAACCTGCGGGTCGCCACCGCCGTCGGCGGCATGTCGATCGGCCGGCAGGCCGGTTCGCTGCGCCGCGGCGTCGAGGTGCTCGTGGCCACTCCGGGCCGCCTGAAGGACCTCATAGAGCGGGGTGACTGCGTCCTGAACCAGGTCGCCATCACCGTCCTCGACGAGGCCGACCAGATGGCCGACATGGGCTTCATGCCGCAGGTCACCGCGCTGCTCAAGCAGGTCGAACCCGGTGGTCAGCGACTGCTCTTCTCGGCGACGCTCGACAAGAACATCGACCGTCTCGTGCGGATGTTCCTGACCGACCCCGTGGTGCACTCCGTCGACCCGTCCGCGGGCGCGGTGACCACCATGGAGCACCACGTGCTGCACGTCGCCGACGAGACCGACAAGAAGGCCGTGGCCCTCAGGATCGCCGCCCGCGACGGCCGCGTGATCCTCTTCGTCGACACCAAGCGCGGCGCCGACCGCTTCACCAAGCGGCTGCTCGCGAGCGGTGTGCGGGCCTCCGCGCTGCACGGCGGGCGCAGCCAGCCGCAGCGCAACCGCACCCTGGACCAGTTCAAGAACGGTCAGGTCACCGCGCTGGTCGCCACCAACGTGGCGGCCCGTGGCATCCACATCGACGATCTGGACCTGGTCGTCAACGTGGACCCGCCCACCGACCACAAGGACTACCTGCACCGCGGCGGACGCACCGCCAGGGCCGGTGAGTCCGGCAGCGTCGTGACCCTCGTCCTGCCCGAGCAGAAGCGCGAGATGTCCCGCCTCATGGCGGACGCCGGCATCAGCCCGCGTACGGCCATGATCAAGTCCAGCGACACGGAGCTGTCCCGCATCACCGGCGCCCGGGAGCCCTCCGGCGTTCCCGTGGTGATCGAGGTCCCGCAGCCCGTCGAGCAGCCCAAGCAGCAGCGACCCAGGTCGCGCCCCAGGCCCGCCGGGAACGGCAGCGGCACCGGCACCGGCGCACGACGCGGCGCGGGTACGTCCGCGCAGCGCGGCACCACCGGCCGCCGCTCCGGCACGGGCAACGGCACGGGCAACAGCTCGGGCGCCGCGGGCACCGGTGCGAACGGCTCGGGCCGCCGTGGCGACGGCGCCAAGGACACCGGCGCCGGCCGCCCGGCCGGCCGCGGCCGGGGGCGCTCCCCGCAGGGCGGCCGCCCCGAGCGCGGCGGCCAGGGCGGCGGCGGACGCAGGGCGGCCTAGACCGCAGGACGGCCGGGGGCGGGTGGCCTCCGGCCGTTACTCGATGCCCAGGAAGCCCGGGTCGACGGAGTCGAGTTGGTGGGCGGAGTCGCGGTGCAGGGTGAGCAGGTCGGTCAGCGGGACCGGGCGGCGGCTGGTGCCCGGGAGGTCGCGGCGGGCCTCCGCCGACCACAGGTTGGGGAAGACCGAGAGGGCCTGGGTGCCGTGCAGGGCGCCGGACTCGGCGCGCCAGCCGGGCCACCGCAGCGTCTCGTAGAACTGCTCCGTGCCGCCGCCCAGGAGCCAGTGCAGCCAGTCCCCGTGGCCCACCTCCAGGTCCTCCCAGCGCAGCGAGTCAGGGGCGAAGTAGACCACCGCGCCGGGACGGCCGGGGCGGCCCGCGGCAGCCGGGTCGGGCCCGTTGAGCGCGAAGACCCCGCCGAGGACGTCATGGCCGACGACGAGCCCGCCCTCCGGCCGCCACCCCGGGTCGAACCGCTCGGGGAAGCCGTTCACCTCGGCGAGGCCCGGCAGTCCGGAGGGTGTTGCGTGGTCCGGGCTGCCGTAGATCCGCAGCCAGCCGCTGTCCAGCAGCAGGCCGCCGCTGTTGAGGACGAATGCGCCGAGCCAGGAACGGGCGGTCACCTGCAGCTGCAGCAGGGTCGCGCGGCCCAGCGCGGGGTCCACGGGGAGCGCGTCGTGGGAGACGGGGCTCGTGGAGAGCGCATGGGCGAGGAGGGGCCACGCGGGCTCCTCGACGTCGGTCAGCTCGGTCAGGTCTCGCATGGGTTTCCCGTGGGTTGTCCGGCCCGGAACGGAGCGCTCAGAAGGCCGCCGTGCGCTCCCGGCGTACCGAGTAGGTCACGAACCCGGCGCCCAGGCCGAGGAACAGGGTGCCGCCGATGACGTACGGCGTCGTGTCGATGCTTCCCGTGTCGGCCAGCTGCGTGCTTACGCCGGCCTCCTGTGTCGTGTCCGACTCCGCGGAGAGCGGCGTCGGTGTGACGGTGGACGCCGAGGAGGGCTGCTGAGGTGGCTTCTCCTGGGTCGCGTTGGCGGACGGGACGAACCACAGGGCTCCCAGTAGGGTCCCCGCTGCGGTGGCGGTCAGCAACGATCGACGTGCGGCGGACACGAAATATCGATCCCCTTGTGGCGCTGGCGAATTGGCCGTGTGGGCCGATGCTAATGAAAGTCGCGGGTCGCGGGAAAGTCACGTGAGCTGTGGGCCGTACGCTCCGTCCCATGAGCACACCTGAGACATCACGTTTTGTCCGGCTTCGTGTGGAGCTGGTCGTGGAAGTCGACGACGTCGACGCCGTCACCAAGGCCGCGCTGCGGCGGATCGCCGACGACACCGGCATGCCGGCCGACGAGCGGGCGCACGCCGAGAACGCAGTGACGGAAGACACTGCCGAAGCACTCGCCTATCTCGTGGACCCGTTCGACCTGGTCAGCGAGGTGCCCGGGGTCGAGCTCACCCAGGCTTCGTGGAGCAGCGAGCCCATCGACTACGACCCCGATTCGCCTGATTGGGATCTCGACGAGGATGATGACGACGTGGACGACGAGGAAGTCCGAGTCGGCTGACGCACCTTGGGGGGCAATCGTGACCCCGGGCGGCAACCGCCGACCGGGGTTTCGTCGTCTCAGGAGACGCAGAGACCACTTGCGCACCAGGCGTCGGGTTGACCCGACGTGGTGTGCCCCACACATCCGCGGGATGTGGAACGGGGCGAACGGGTCGTAGCGTTGAAAGATCTCACGAGAGTTCAAGAAAGTTCTCAGCGGGGACTCGGGGTGCTCGAGGGACGCGAGGACTCTCGGGGTTTTGGGGATTCGGCAACCATGGAGAAGCGTGTGATGACGGACGGTAAGCGGCGCAAGGGTCTGATGGCCGCGTCCGCACTGCTCGGCGGGGTACTCGTGCTCACCGCCTGCGGCGGAGGCGACGACAAGGCCAGTGGCAGCGGCGACGGCGGCGGCGACTCCAGTTCGCAGGCCAAGGTCGACGAGGCCGCCGCGAAGAAGACCTCCGAGGCCCTGATCAAGATCACGCCGAAGGACGGCTCCGACAACGCCTCCATCAACAACGCCGCCAAGGTCACCGTGAGCAAGGGCTCGCTCACGGACGTCACCATGAAGACCGCCGCGGGCAGCGCCGTCGCCGGACAGATATCCGCCGACAAGAAGACCTGGGCGCCCACCGGACAGCTGGAGCGCTCGACCACCTACAAGGTCACCGCCGAGGCGAAGGACTCCGACGGCCGCGTCGCCCACGAGAACGCGTCGTTCACGACGGTCTCCCCGGCGAACAGCTTCATAGGCAACTTCACGCCCGAGGACGGCTCCACCGTCGGCGTGGGCATGCCCGTCTCGATCAACTTCGACAAGGCGATCACGAACAAGGCGGACGTGCAGAAGGGGATCACCGTCTCCTCCACGAGCGGCCAGGAGGTCGTGGGCCACTGGTTCAACGCCAACCGCCTGGACTTCCGCCCCGAGGAGTACTGGAAGGAAGGCTCCACCGTCACGCTGAAGCTGAACCTCGACGGGGTCGAGGGCGCGAGCGGTGTGTACGGCGTGCAGCAGAAGACGGTCACCTTCAAGATCGGCCGCAACCAGGTCTCGATCGTCGACGCCAACACCAAGACCATGAAGGTCACCCAGGACGGCAAGGTCATCAAGACCATCCCGATCTCCTCCGGCTCGCCCGTCAACAAGACGTACGAGGGCCAGATGGTGATGTCGGAGAAGTTCAAGGAAACCCGGATGAACGGCGCGACCGTGGGCTTCACGGACGACGACGGCAAGGGCGAGTACGACATCAAGGACGTGCCGCACGCCATCCGGCTGTCGAGCTCCGGCACCTTCATGCACGGCAACTACTGGGGCGCGAAGTCCATCTTCGGCTCCGTCAACACCAGCCACGGCTGCGTCGGCCTGTCCGACACCAAGGGCGCCAACGACCCGAGCACGCCCGCCGCCTGGATGTACAACCACTCCATCATCGGTGACGTCGTGGTCGTCAAGAACACCGGCGACAAGACCATCGCGCCGGACAACGGCCTCAACGGCTGGAACCTGGACTGGGCGGCCTGGAAGGCCGGTTCGGCCGCGTAACACCCGCGACCGCTCCCGCAGGACCCGCGTCTTTCCGCTGTACGACGGCCCGCACCCCGCCCGGGGTGCGGGCCGTCGGCCTTGGCGGACGCACAGCGTTCCTCGGCCGCGCACAGCTGAACTCCCGCTCCGCCACAGCCTTCTCATCGTTCTTTTATTTCGGCCTTATCCAGTCATCACGCGCCGTACCTAGCTTGCGGCCATGTTCTTCACCTACCTGAGGCGCGAACTGCGCCGCCGCAGAAAAGCGGCCCTCGTCGTCGCCTCCGGACTCGCGCTCGGCATCGCGCTGGTCATCGTGGTCAGCTCTGTGTCGTCCGGCATGGGGAAGGCCCAGGACAAGGTCCTCGAATCGCTCTACGGTCTCGGCACCGACATGACCGTCACCAAGGCCGCCGCCCCGCAGGCCTCCGGCAGTGGCGGCCCCCGCTTCAACTTCGACGCGCGCGACAGCGACTCCGACGAGGAGCAGAGCAGCGACCGCGTGATGGTCCAGGGCTTCCAGACCCTCTCCGCCAAGACGGTCACCAAGGTCGACGGCCAGAACGGCGTCTCGGACGCGGTCGGCGGACTGAGCCTCCGGGTCATCAAGATCAGCGGGCAGTTCAGGCAGGGCCAGTTCAAGCAGGACCGGAACAGCGGCAGTCAGCAGGGCAGGCAGCCCGGCGCGCAGCCCTCGCCGCAGGGCCGGGTCGAGGGCGGCGGCGCCCAGTTCGACGTCAACAACTACTCCGTCTACGGCACCGACGTCACCAAGCCCGCGCTCGGCCCGCTGACCTCCTCGAAGATCACCAGCGGCCGTACGTTCAGGACGACCGAGACGAACGCCGAGCTCGCCGTCGCGGACAAGTCGTACGCCAAGGAGAAGAAGCTCAAGGTCGGCTCCACCGTCACCGTCAAGAGCGTCAAGTACAAGGTCATCGGCATCGCGACGCCCGACAGCGGCGACGCGGCGGCCAACCTGTACATCCCGCTCAAGCAGGCGCAGACGCTCAGCGACTCCAAGGACAAGGTCACCACGATCTACGTCAAGGCGTCCGACTCGCAGCAGATCAGCAGCGTCAAGAGCACCATCCAGAAGAACATCTCGGGTACGACCGTGACGACCTCCGCCGACCTCGCGGACACCGTCTCCGGCTCCCTCTCCACCGCCTCCGACCTCGCCACGAACGTCGGCAAGTGGCTGTCCATCGCGGTGCTCGTGGCCGCCTTCCTGGTCGCCGGCCTGCTCACCTCCTCGGCGGTCTCCCGGCGCGTACGGGAGTTCGGCACCCTCAAGGCGCTCGGCTGGAAGTCCGGCCGGGTCACCCGCCAGGTCGTCGGCGAGGCCGTCGTGAACGGACTGGTCGGCGGCGCCCTCGGCATCGCGCTCGGCCTCGCCGGCGCCTACGTCGTCACCGCGATCAGCCCCACCCTCCAGGCCGAGGTCGGCTCCGGCGGCGGCAACGCGGGCGGCGGCCCGGGCGGAGGCGGCGGCTTCGGCGGTCCCGGCCGGCAGGCGGCCGGCAAGGCCCTCGACGTCGCCCTGACCGCGCCCGTCAGCCTCTCCACCATCGCCGTCGCGGTCGGCCTCGCCGTCGCCGGCGGTCTGATCGCCGGCGCATTCGGCGGCTGGCGCGCCTCCCGGCTGCGCCCCGCGGACGCCCTGCGCCGCGTCGAATAGCCCCCAAGCGCCTCACCCATCCCAGGAGTTGCACCATGTACGAACTCAGAGGCGTCACCAAGCGCTATACGCGAGGCAAGGACGTCGTCGACGCGCTCGCCGGTGTCGACCTGACCATCGGGGACGGCGACCGGCTCGTCATCCAGGGGCCCACCGGCGGCGGCAAGTCCACGCTGCTGCAGATGCTCGGCGGCCTGGACCGGCCCACCGCGGGCAGCGTCGAACTCGACGGCATCGACCTCGCGAAACTCTCCGAGGCCAAGCTCACCAAGGTGCGCAGCGAGAACATCGGCTTCGTCTTCCAGAGCTTCAACCTGATCCCCACGCTCACCGCGCAGGAGAACGTGGAGACCGCTCTCGTACCCCTCGGCGTGAAGGTCAGGGCGCGGCGGCAACGGGCCGCCGACGCGCTGGAGTCGGTCGGTCTCGGGGAGCGGCTCGGGCATCTGCCGAGCGAGCTGTCCGGCGGCCAGCAGCAGCGCGTCGCCATCGCCCGCGCGCTGGTGAAGCAGCCCAAGGTGCTGCTCGCCGACGAGCCCACCGGAAACCTCGACGAGTCGATGCGCGACGAGATCATGGACGTACTCGAATCCATGTGGAAGGAGCACGGGCTCACCTTCATCATGGTCACCCACGACTCCGCGATCGCGAAGAAGGCGCCGCGCGTCGCGACGATCCGCAAGGGGAGGATCACCGTCAAGGAGAACGCGGGAGCGTGACGCGCCCTCCGCCCACGGGAGCCCGCGCCCCCGCTCGCGAGGGCGCGCGGCGGCGCGCGGGCGCGGAGTGGAGCGCCTGCCTCAACTCGTGGCTGTGTTTCCCCTATTGAGGGGCTGTGCACCCCCCGGCATACTGCGTAATCCGGGGGGTGCACAGTCATACATAGGTGTGAGATCGCCCCCGGACGGACGAATGGGGATTCGTCCGGACCTTTTCTCCAGGGGGAGACTTGCGTACACAAGTGAAAAGAGCATGCGCGGCCTCGGTCGCCACGGCGGCCGTCGTGGCCCTGACGGCGGGAATGACCACCCCGGCGTCGGTGCGGGCAGAGCGCGCGAAGGGCACCTCCACGGCCAAGTCGGCCACAGCGGCGAAGCACGGCGGATCCACGGCCAGGCACCGCATCACCCTGATCACCGGTGACCGTGTCGCCGTCGACTCCAAGGGCCGTGTCGTCGGCCTGGAGCGGGCGAAGGGACGCGAGCACATACCCGTCCAGATCCGCAAGGACAACGGCCACACGCTCGTGACTCCGGCCGACGCGGCCCGCCTGGTCAACGCCGGCAAGCTCGACCAGCGCCTCTTCGACATCACCGAGCTCGACAAGGCCGCGACCCGCAGGTCCCAGCAGAAGGGCCTGAAAGTCATCGTCGGCTATCGGGGCGCCGCGACGGCCGCCAAGGCCGAAGTCCGCGACGCCGGCACCCTGCGCCGCACCCTCACATCCCTGAACGCGGACGCCGTACAGACACCCCAGAAGGACACCGCGCAGCTGTGGGCCGCGGTCACCAACGGCGACGAGTGCGCCTCCGGCGTCGCGCACATCTGGCTCGACGGCGTCCGCAGGGCCAGCCTCGACAAGTCCGTGCCGCAGATCGGCGCCCCCAAGGCGTGGGCGGCCGGATACACCGGCAAGGGCGTCAAGATCGCCGTCCTCGACACCGGCGTCGACGCGACCCACCCGGACCTGAAGACCCAGGTCATCGCGGCGAAGAACTTCAGCACGGCAGCCGACGCCACCGACCGGTTCGGCCACGGCACGCACGTGGCCTCCATCGCGGCGGGCACCGGCGCCAAGTCGGGCGGCAAGTACAAGGGCGTCGCACCCGGCGCCAGGATCCTCAACGGCAAGGTCCTCGACGACACCGGCTCGGGTGACGACTCCGGCATCCTCGCCGGCATGGAGTGGGCGGCCGAGCAGGGGGCCGACGTCGTCAACCTGAGCCTCGGAGGCCCGGACACCCCGGAGATCGACCCGCTGGAGGCGGAGGTCAACAAGCTCTCCGCCGACAAGGGCATCCTCTTCGCGATCGCGGCGGGCAACGCCGGCCCGCAGTCGATCGGTTCGCCCGGCAGTGCGGACGCCGCGCTCACCGTCGGCGCCGTCGACGACCACGACAAGCTGGCCGAATTCTCCAGCACCGGCCCGCGCGCCGGGGACGCCGCCATCAAGCCGGACGTCACCGCGCCCGGCGTGGACATCACCGCCGCGGCGGCCAAGGGCAGCCTCATCGACGAGGAGGTCGGCGAGAAACCCCCGGGCTACCTGACCATTTCGGGTACGTCGATGGCGACCCCGCATGTCGCGGGCGCGGCGGCGATCCTGAAGCAGGAGCATCCCGACTGGACGTACGCCGAGCTGAAGGGCGCGCTGACCGGCTCGGCGAAGGGCGGCAAGTACACGCCGTTCCAGCAGGGTTCGGGCCGCATCCAGGTCGACAGGGCCATCAAGCAGATCGTGATCGCCGACCCGGTGTCGGTGAGCTTCGGTACGCAGCAGTGGCCGCACACCGACGACAAGCCGGTCACCAAGCAGCTCACCTACCGCAACCTCGGCAAGAAGGACGTCACGCTCAAGCTCGCGGTGACGGCCACCAACCCGAAGAAGCAGGCCGCCCCGGCAGGCTTCTTCAAGCTCGGCGCGACCACCGTCAAGGTCCCGGCGGGCGGCAGGACCTCCGTCAAGCTGACCGTCAACACCAAGCTGGGCGGCACGATCGACGGCGCGTACTCCGCCTACGTGACGGCGACGGGCGGCGGCCAGAGCGTGCGCACGGCCGCGGCCGTGCAGCGTGAGATCCAGTCGTACGACGTCACGGTCAGGCACATCGGCAAGGACGGGCAGCCGACCAACAGCTACAACACCGTCCTGGTCGGCTACAGCGGCCTCGGCAAGGACCACGGCTACGCGGTACCCGTCACGGCCTCCGGTACGACGACCATGCGCGTGCCCAAGGGCACCTACCTGCTCGACGCCTGGATCGCGAAGGACTTCGAGACGTTCGAGGGCGGCCTCGACTGGCTGGTCCAGCCGAAGCTGAGTGTCACCAAGGACGTCTCCGTGACGCTCGACGCCCGTACCACCAAGGCGGCCGACATCACGGTGCCGGACGCCTCGGCGAAGCCGCTGTCCGCGTCGATCAACTACGCCTACGACGCGCTGGACGGCCAGGGCGTCGCCATGGACCTGGACTCCTTCGCGAACCTGCGGATGGCCCACCTCGGCCCCGAGGTCACCGGTCTGCGGCAGACCTGGTACGGCCAGTTCACCAAGGGCGGCAACGCCGAGTACGACGTGACGACCACCGCCGCGGTCAAGAAGATCCAGGGCGGCAAGGTCCGCCACTTCACGGCCGGCGAACTCGCCACGGTGAACAACCACCTGGGCGCCGCGGCCCCCGGCAAGACCGGTGCGCTCAGCGTCTGGGGCGTGCTGCCCGACGACATCGTCCTCGGCGTACCCGCGGAGCAGCCGCTGCCGGGCACCCGCACACTGCATCTGTCCACGGCCCACAAGGTGCGGTGGACGTTCGACTTCGACCAGAACGCGGGCAAGGACGCGGACGGCGTGCCGATCACCGAGGCTTCCTACTCGCTCGGCGAACCGCAGACCTTCAAGGCGGGCAGGAGTTACACGAAGATCTTCAACACGGCGGTCTTCGGCCCGCACCTCAGCTCGGAGTACGGCCTCTTCCGCGACGGCAACTTCGTCTACGGGTTCCTGCCGCTGTTCGCCGACGCGAGCAAGCACTTCGGGGAGTCGGTCCTGCGCTCGGCGCACACGACGCTGTACCGCAACGGCGCGAAAATCGGCAGCAGCACCGACCCGGTGCTGGGCGACACCGCGTTCCAGGTCCCCTCCGGCAACGCCGAGTACAGGCTGACCACCTCGGTCGTCCGCAGCGCCGAGGTCGCAGCCGCCTCCACCCGGATCGACGCGAGCTGGACCTTCCACTCGAAGAAGCCGTCCGGTGACATCGCGGTGACCCTCCCGGCCTCCACCGTCCGCTTCAACGCGGCCGTCGGCCTCGACGGCAAGGTCACGGCCGGCAAGAAGGTGACGATCCCGGTCACCGTCGAGGGCGCGGCCAAGGGCGGCAACCTCAAGTCGCTGGCGGTGTGGGTGTCGTACGACTACGGCAGGACCTGGAAGAAGACCGACGTCAGGAACGGACGGATCACCTACGCCAACCCGGCGGCGGGCAAGGCCATCTCCTTCCGCGCCGGGATCGCCGACAAGAAGGGCAACAAGTCGACGCTCTCGATCTACAACGCGTTCTACGGGAAGTGAGATCGGGCGCGTTCCAGCTGCCGGCGCGCCCGGCGGTGCGTGAGCGCCGTGCGTACCGCGGTGAGTGAGCCGTGAGCGAAAGGCCCACCGGAAGCAAGGCGTCCGGCGGGCCTTTCGTGTTGTGTGTGAGCCATGACTGTGCAGACCGTGGAGTACATCCGATACCGCATTCCCGAGCAGCAGTCGGCGGAGTTCCTGGCCGCCTATACCCGGGCCGCCGCCCAGCTGACGGCGGCCCCGCAGTGCGTCGACTACGAACTGTCGCGCTGCGAGGACGACTTCGAGCACTTCATCCTGCGGATCACCTGGACCTCGACCGAGGACCACGTCGAGGGCTTCCGGAAGTCGGAGCTCTTCCCCGACTTCCTCGCCGAGATCCGCCCCTACATCGCCGACATCGAGGAGATGCGCCACTACAAGCCGACCACCGTACGGGGCACGGGCGCGGCCGTGCCGACGCTGTACGACTGGGCGGGCGGCGCCGAATCCTTCTCCCGGCTGACCGAGGTGTTCTACGACAGGGTCGTCAAGGACGACCTCCTCGCGCCGCTCTTCGAGGGACTGGCCCCCGAGCACGCGGCGCACGTCGCCCTCTGGCTCGGCGAGGTCTTCGGCGGCCCGAAGGCCTACTCCGAACAGCAGGGCGGCCACGGCCACATGGTCGCCAAGCACTTCGGCAAGAACATCACCGAGGCCCAGCGCCGCCGCTGGGTCAACCTCCTGCAGGACGCGGCGGACGACGCCGGTCTGCCCACGGACGCCGAGTTCCGCTCGGCGTTCCTCGCCTACATCGAGTGGGGCACCCGCCTCGCGGTCTACTTCTCGGGCCCGGACGCGACGGCACCGGCGGAGCAGCCGGTGCCGAGGTGGACGTGGGGGGCGATGCCGCCGTATCAGCCCTGAGGCCCTGGCGTGTTCACGGCTGGGGTGACGCCGCGCCCGCCCGGGTGGCGTCGGCTCCCCAGCTCGCCAGCAGCCGCAGGGCGTCGGCGGACGCCGAGCCCGGCTCCGCGTGATAGGTGACCAGCGACTGCTCGGTGTCGTCGGGCAGCTTGAACGTCTCGAAGGACAGGGTGAGTTCACCCACGAGCGGATGGTGGAGCCGCTTCACGCCGTGACCCTTCTCCTTCACGTCGTGCGTGGCCCACAGCCGCCTGAACTCCTCGCTGTGCACGGAGAGTTCACCCACGAGGGAGGACAGGCGCGGGTCGTCGGGGTGGCAGCCCGCGTCCATCCGCAGATAGCTGACCATGTCGCTGGCCTTCTGATCCCACTCCACGAACAGCTCGCGGTACGCGGGATTCAGGAACACCATCCGCGCCCAGTTCCGCTCCTGGGGCGCCAGCTGCGACCAGTCGCCGAAGACGGCCGCGGCCATCCGGTTCCAGATGAGGATGTCCGAGCGCCGCCCGACGATGTACGCGGGGATCCCGTCCATGGTGTCGATGAGCTGCCGCAGCGCGCCCCGCGCCTGCTGGGGCCGGGCCGTCCGCTTCTTCTTGTGCTGCTTGGGCTTGGCGAGATGCGTGAGGTGCGCGTGCTCGGTGTCCGTCAGCCGCAGTGCGCGGGCGATCGCGTCGAGCACCTCCGCCGACACGTTCCGTCCGTTGCCCTGTTCGAGGCGGGTGTAGTACGCCACGGACACGCCCGCGAGCTGGGCCAGCTCCTCGCGACGCAGCCCCGGCACCCGGCGGTGCCGCCCGAAGTCCGGCAGGCCCACGTCCTCGGGCTTCAGCCGGGCACGGCGGGTGCGCAGGAACTCGCTGAGCTCGGCGCGCCGGTCCAGCGGCTGCCCCGGTTCCCCGGCGGTCTCCTGAGGGGGGTGTACGTTCATGCGTCAAGTATTCCCCGTCGTACGCACGGGAGCCTGACCCCGCCAGTAGTAGGACCACCGTGCGTACGCAGAGCCGTGACCTGGGTGATTGCTGCGCGAGGGGGCAGGCTGGACCTCGCGCCCGGCCGGAAGGCAGCCGGGCGCACAACCCCTCCTGAGGAGACCCACGGCATGACCACCGTTGCTGCGTACGCCGCCCCCGCCGCCAAGGCCCCGCTGGAGCGCACCACCATCGAGCGTCGCCCGGTCGGCGAGTTCGACGTCCTGATCGACATCAAGTTCGCCGGCATCTGCCACTCCGACATCCACCAGGTCCGCGAGGGCTGGGGCGAGGCCATGTTCCCGATGGTGCCGGGCCACGAGATCGCGGGCATCGTCTCCGAGGTCGGCCCGGGCGTCACGAAGTTCCAGGTCGGCGACCGTGTGGGCGTCGGCTGCATGGTCGACTCCTGCCGCGAGTGCGACAACTGCAAGGCCGGTCTGGAGCAGTACTGCACCGGCGGCGGCATGACCGGCACGTACAACGCCCTCGACAAGAACGGCGAGCGCACGTACGGCGGCTACGCCGAGACGATCGTCGTCGACGAGAACTACACCGTGCGCATCCCCGACGGCCTGGCCCTCGACGTGGCCGCCCCGCTGCTCTGCGCCGGCATCACCACGTACTCCCCGCTCAAGCACTGGAACGCCGGCCCCGGCAAGAAGGTCGCCGTCCTCGGCATGGGCGGCCTCGGCCACATGGGCGTCAAGATCGCGCACGCGCTCGGCGCCGAGGTCACTGTCCTCTCCCAGTCCCTGCGCAAGAAGGACGACGGCCTGAAGCTGGGCGCCGACCACTACTACGCGACCAGCGACCCGAAGACCTTCGAGGAGCTGCGCGGCACGTTCGACATCATCCTGTCGACGGTCTCGGCCCCGCTGGACTTCGGCGCGTTCCTCTCCCTGCTGAAGACCGACGGCGCGCTCGTGAACGTCGGCGCCCCCGAGGAGCCCGTCTCCATCAACCTCTTCTCGGTGATCGCCGGCCGCAAGACCCTCGCCGGCTCCGGCATCGGCGGCATCCAGGAGACCCAGGAGATGCTCGACTTCTGCGCCGAGCACGGCTTCGGCGCCGAGATCGAGCTGATCAGCGCCTCGGAGATCAACGACGCGTACGAGCGCGTACTGGCCAGCGACGTCCGCTACCGCTTCGTGATCGACACGTCGACGATCTGACCCGCTGGTCGGCAGGGGTAGGGGATCGGCCGGTCCGGCGTTTGAGTCCGGTCCGGCCGTCGCGATCGCCCGCCCACCTGTTGGGGGCGGGCTTTTCAGCCCGTCCGGTGTTCGAGGGCGGTCCGGCCGTCCCGATCGCCCGCCCACCTGTTGGGGGCGGGCTTTTCAGCCCGTCCGGCGTTTGAGTACGGACTGGCCGTCGCGATTGCCCGCCCACCTGTTGGGGGCGGGCTTTCAGCCGGTCCGGTGTTCGAGGGCGGTCCGGCCGTCCCGATCCCCCACCCACCCGTCGGGGGCAGGCTTTTCAGCCCGTCCGGCGTTTGAGGACGAGGCCGTTCAGGCCGATGGCGGGGGTCTGGGGGCGCAGCCCCCAGGTACGGGACGGGTAGGGGCGGAGGGGGCGAACACCCTTTGATGCCGCAGCCACCCGGAGGCGTATGCCTAGGACTCCGGGCCGAATACCGGGGGAGGAGGGGAGTAGGACCGCGACGGACCCTTCGGCGGATGTGCGCGTCGACGGACCCGCCTAGCGTGGGAGGTGTCCGCGAAGCCGACACGCACGGCCGGCAGGGCGGACGGCCCATACGGGACGTACGAGGAGGTCCGCACGATGACCGTCGAGCTGAACCACACCATCGTCGCCGCGCACGACAAGAAGGTCTCGGCCCAGTTCCTGGCCGACATCCTGGGCCGTGAGGTGAGCCCGCCGTACGGCCCGTTCATCCCGGTCGCGATCCCCAACGGTGTGACCCTCGACTACATGGACACGGACGGCGCGATCACGCCGCAGCACTACGCCTTCCTCGTCTCCGAGGAGGACTTCGACGAGATCTTCGCCCGTATCGAGGCGGCCGGCCTCACGCACTGGGCGGATCCCTACCACCACCGCCCGGACGAGATCAACCGCAACGACGGCGGCCGGGGGACGTACTTCGACGACCCGAACGGCCACAGGCTGGAGATCCTGACGCGGCCGTACGGGAGCGGCAGGAACTGACGGACGCCGCCCGTCTCCGGGAGGTTCTTCAGGCCCCGGCGTCAGGCGTGAAGCCGGGCCGGAGCCGGAAGACGCGGTCCAGGTCGCCGCTGAGGAGGTCACCGTGCCCGAGGGCGAAGTCCCCGTTGGGCAGGGTGCCTCGGAAGGAGCGCCCCACGACGGTGTCGGGGAGAAACCGGCGCAGGTCGTGCCGCATGGCCGGGTCGTGGTCGACGGCTTCGCCCCAGCCCTCCGGGGCCTCGTCGGTCCCGAAGAGCACCCAATGGTCCACTGCCACTGGGGAGTCGAGGTCGGGCGCCTGCCCGGTGTGGCAGTCGAGGGCCGGCAAGGTCAGCAGCTCCGGGTCGTGCGGCTCGTACCACATCATCAACGGCTTGGCCTGCGCCGCCTGCGCGTTGTCGAAGCAGCACACGGCGACGGCGTGCCCCGGATACCGCTCCGCGTAGAACCGCAGCAGCGCGGGATCGAGCCCGGGCCGCCTGTGCTCCGCAACTTCCGCCAGTGCGGCGGGAATCGCGTTCGGGTCGCGTGCGAGCAGCACCGTGTAGATGTCGTGCTCGAACACCTCGACCTCCGCCGGCGCCGCCCCCATCCAGGCGATCTCATCGGGCGCCGCCACGGACCGGGGCCGCACCGCGTCCACCATCCGCTCCAGCACGTCCGAACTCCGGCCCACGGACAGGAAGTTCTGCCGCGTCATCCGATACGTCGGAAGATGCAGCAGCATGGCGTTGGGTCCGTCGGCGAGGTTCACCGCGGTGTTCTGATAGCCCAGCACATGGATCAGCCCGTGCAGCGGATGCCGCAACCGCCCCGCGTACAGGGTGGTGCCGGAGAACTCGGCCTGATCCATGGAGACGCACATGGGGCCAAGCTACCCCTGCGGCCGGCTGACACCTGGATCCGTCGTTGCCGGTTCCGGGGCGGTCGACGCGCTCGACGCGCTCGCTCGGCGGAGCAGCAGGATGAGCGCGGCGGCGACGGCGAGACTGGCGGCGAAACCGCCGAACAGCCGCAGCCGCTCGGCAGGCGCCACGATGTCGATGTCGTAGACGTGGTAGATCAGATGGACGGCCTGGGCCGAGGTCCAGACCGTCAGGGCGAGGGCGAGCCGCCTCGTCGGCAGGATGACCGTGCCGACGAGGAGCAGTACGGCGAGCACCAGGTACGTGGTGGTCACCGCGTGCGCGTTCTGGAAGAACGGAACGTGGGAGCGTGCCATACCCGTCCCCATCGCACTTCCCGCGTGGAGCCAGCCGCGCGCCCCCTCGATCCACAGCACCGCGAGAGTGCCGGCACCGATCCGGCCGACCCACGCCTCCATACGTCGCGCATCGGCCGACGGCGCACCACGGGAGGGCCCTCTTACGCCGGTGAGGCGCCCTGTGTTCTCTGGGTTCTCGGGGTTCTCGGGGTTCTCGGCGTTCTCCGGGTTATCGGGGTTCGCCGAGGGAGCCGCCCCGTCGGTACGGCGTACCTCGGCACGCCGTACCGCGCCCTCGGGCTCCACTACTCGACGAGGCAGCACATCGACGCCCCGACGCCGGTGACCACGAGCGCCACCAGCGCGAGGAGCACCAGCAGCGGCAAACGACGTGCCGACAACCACGCAGCGGTCCTGTTGACCTGAGCCTCAGCGATCTCCATGCGGTACCCCGTCCCCTCGAATCGGTTGCGAGCGGTACGCACGAACCGTAGGCAGGACGGCACGGCACCAACAATCGTTTCGATACCGTTCGAACTGTGAGTACGGGGGGGGCGCGCCCCCGACGAGAGCGCGCCCCGCACCGCCTACTCGGTGCCGTTCTCCGCGAACTTCCACACGGCGTGGCTGCCCGGGCCGACGACGAGGTCCGAGCTGCCGATCCGTTCCACGTGCCGGTCCTTCACGGGACGGTTGAGCGACAGGTCGATCTGACGCAGACCCGCCTGGTCGCGCGTGACGGCGTCGAACCGGATGGTGGTGCCGCCACGCTCGGCGACGACGCCACCGCCCGCCACGGTCCGGACGGTGAACCCGCCGGCTCGCAGCAGTGGCACGGTGTCGGCGAGGTCGCCTTCGGTGACTGCGAGGCGGACAGAGGTGACGTCACGCATCAGATGCGTGCGGTAGTCGTCGGACAGGTAGCGCTCCCGGCCGACGTCACCGGGGAAGCTCGCCGGCTCGGTCTTGCCGCGCGGGTCGGCGAAGTACTCGGGCCGGTACTCCATCGCCCAGGCTCCGAAGGCGTCGTACTCCTCGGTGGTGAGGATGGCGTCGAACCAGGGCACGGGGACGCCGTCGCCGAAGTCTCGCGTCTGGAGGAACGAGACGGGGTCGGCGACGCCCTCGTCCTTCAGCCGCTCGGTGACCGTCGCCAGGTCTCCTGCCCGCTCGGTCGAGAGGCCCAGCCCGGCGGAGCCGAGGGTGCCGTCCTGGCCGGGGATGTCACCGACCCCGAACAGTTCGAGATAGGTCTCGCGGCCCATCAGATAGCGACCGGTCCAGGTCCGTCCGCCCGTACCGGTCGTGGTGCGGACCTGGAAGTTGGCGAAGTCCCGCAGATAGTCGGAGTGCTCGATCGCGTCGGCGGTCTCCCGGTCGAGGACTCCGTAGGAGTGGTTGTAGAACAGCAGTTGCCGATCGAGCGACGGCCGGCCCCCCTCGGCCTGCGCCGTCGCCACCCCACCCCCGACGGCACCGGCGAGGGTCATGACCAGCACGATGATCATCCGTAATGTCCGGCGAATCAGCATGCGAGGGATCGTAGGGCGAGTGGAACGCCGTTGCTGTTCTATTCGAACGAGGCCGAAGTGACCGACAGTCGCCGCTCCTGCCACCGCCTCGCCGGCAGCGCGGGGACGACGCCGGAGCTCACCCGTCGGCCTTCGCCACCCCTATCGGGCAGGACACCCCGGTACCGCCGATTCCGCAGTAGCCGGCCGGGTTCTTGTCCAGGTACTGCTGGTGATAGGCCTCGGCCGGGTAGAACACGCGGCCCTCGGCCGGGAGGAGTTCCGTGGTGATCCTGCCGTGGCCCGAGCCGGTCAGGACCCGCTGGTAGGCCTCGCGGGAGGCGGCGGCAGTGGCGGCCTGGGCGGGGGTGTGGGTGTGGATGGCGGAGCGGTACTGGGTGCCCACGTCGTTGCCCTGGCGGAAGCCCTGGGTCGGGTTGTGCGACTCCCAGAAGACCTTCAGGAGCTCCTCGTAGGAGATCTCGGAGGGGTCGTAGACCACGCGGACCGCTTCCGTGTGGCCGGTCAGACCCGAGCAGGCCTCTTCGTAGGTGGGGTTCTCGGTGAAACCGCCCTGGTAGCCGACGAGCGTCGTGTGGATGCCCTTCGGGAGCTGCCAGAACTTGCGCTCGGCACCCCAGAAACAGCCCATGCCGAAGTCGGCGATCTCCAGTCCCTCGGGGTACGGGCCGAGGAGCGGGGTGCCGAGGACGGTGTGCCGGTCGGGGACCGTGAAGATCGGCTCCGGCCGGCCGCGCAGAGCCTGCTCGGCGGTCGGGAGCTGCGGGATACGGCTGTGCAGGAACATGCGGTCTCCACGAGGTCCGGTCCGGGGGGTGGGGGCAGGGGCGTCAACGTACGAACCCCGTCCGGCATTCCTGGACGGGGTTCGGGACGGGGAGCCGGCGAGGGGCCGACGCAGGCCTCAGTGCGGCAGGGTCGCGGGGTTGCCGCCGTTCGCCTCGTAGCCCGCGACCGCGAGGGCCCGGTATATCGCGTAGTCCGCCGCCGGGTCGGGGGTGAGCGTCCAGGGCAGGGCGCCGACGTGACCGTCCACGTGCACCAGCTGGTTCATCGCCTCCGACCAGCGCTCGCCGCGGACCAGGAAGAAGACCAGGAGGTGGCGGACATACGCCAGCATCGGGTCGTCGGCGCGGGCCGCGTGCACCGCGAAGAGCGCGCCGTGCACCGCCTTCGTGACGACCTCGCTCTGGTAGAAGCTGCGGACCAGGTTCACCTCGGGGAGGTGCTCGAAGACCGCGAAGAGAGGCATGGCGGCCAGCAGGGAGCCCTGCGGGGCGCGCGCGGCGGCCGCCTCCGCGAAGGAGTACGCCACCTCGCGCGAGCCGTGCCACTTCTCGCACCAGTAGTGCAGGGCCGCGAGGTGTGCGCCCATGTGGGCGGGGGCGCGGTCCAGGATCTTCAGCCAGAGCTTCTCGAACTCCGGCTGCGGATAGGCCAGTCCGCGCGCCACGGAGAGCTCGATGACGTACGGGATCGGGTCACCGGGGGACAGCAGCGCCGCCTCGTCGCACGCCGCCTTCGCCTCCTCCATGATGATCCGGAACTCGTCCGTCCCCGGCGTCGACGTCCGCCACGCCTGCTGCACCAGGAACTCCGCGTGCACCGCCGCGCCGCCCGCGTCCTTGGGCGCCTCGGCCCGCCACACCCGCAGCCACTGCCCGCCGGGCGTCTCGCTGACCCCGCCCGGGCGCTGCTGCAGCTCCAGCGACGCGGCGCCCGCGAAGGCCTGCACGCGCTGCCAGCGCCGGTCGCCCTCGACCTCCGTGCCGGCCAGGAGCTGGGACGCCGCCCGGTACTCCTGGGTCTGCTGCACCACGTTCAGTACGTCCAGCAGGTCGGCGTCCGGGCCGGGCATGCGGATGTCCAGCTCCTCCTGCCGCAGGAATCCGTAGTTCGCCGGGTCCGCGGCGTCCGGGTCGCCGGGCGAGACCAGCTGCAAACCGGCGCGCCTGCGCCTGAGGACGGGCAGCAGAACCATGCTGAACATGGCCAGCGCCATCAGGACCCAGAGAATCTCCATGCCACAAGCGAACCAGACGGGTCCGACAATTGGCGAACCCGGGCGCCGCCGACCGGCGCCGGAGCCGCCCGGACGGGGTCCGTCGCTCCGGTCGGTGCCCCTCCGTACCCCCCGCGCCCCCGTCTTCGTACCCCTGTCCGCCGCCCCCGCACCCCCGTGTGCCGTCATCAGCCCCGCGGGCGCACTACCC
Organism: Streptomyces sp. SAS_270; assembly: GCF_052543295.1. Lineage (NCBI taxonomy): Bacteria > Bacillati > Actinomycetota > Actinomycetes > Kitasatosporales > Streptomycetaceae > Streptomyces > Streptomyces sp. SAS_270. Next base: position 123,726 of record NZ_JBMNDS010000014.1, on the reverse strand, counting down.
TCGGGCCCATGAGCGACAGGCACATCAGTCAGCACTTCGAGACTCTGGCGATCCACGCGGGCAACACCGCCGATCCCCTCACCGGCGCGGTCGTCCCGCCGATCTACCAGGTCTCGACCTACAAGCAGGACGGCGTCGGCGGGTTGCGCGGCGGCTACGAGTACAGCCGTAGCGCCAACCCCACCAGGACCGCCCTGGAAGAGAACCTCGCCGCCCTGGAGGGCGGTCGCCGAGGCCTCGCGTTCGCGTCCGGACTGGCTGCCGAGGACTGCCTGCTGCGTACGCTGCTCAGCCCCGGCGACCACGTGGTCATCCCGAACGACGCGTACGGCGGCACGTTCCGCCTCTTCGCGAAGGTCGTCTCCCGGTGGGGCGTCGAGTGGTCCGTCGCCGACACCAGCGACCCGGCGTCCGTACGGGCGGCCCTCACCCCGAAGACGAAGGTCATCTGGGTGGAGACGCCCTCCAACCCCCTTCTCGGCATCACCGACATCGCCGTGGTCGCGCAGATCGCGCGCGAGGCGGGCGCCCGGCTGGTCGTCGACAACACCTTCGCCACGCCCTACCTCCAGCAGCCGCTGGCGCTCGGCGCGGACGTCGTCGTGCACTCGCTGACCAAGTACATGGGCGGCCACTCGGACGTCGTCGGTGGCGCGCTGATCACCGGTGACCAGGAGCTGGGCGAGGAGCTGGCCTACCACCAGAACGCGATGGGCGCGGTCGCCGGGCCCTTCGACTCGTGGCTGGTGCTGCGCGGCGCCAAGACGCTCTCCGTGCGCATGGACCGGCACAGCGAGAACGCCGGCAAGGTCGCCGAGATGCTCACCCGGCACGCGCGCGTGACCAAGGTGCTGTACCCGGGTCTGCCGGAGCACCCCGGTCACGAGGTCGCGGCCAAGCAGATGCGGTCGTTCGGCGGCATGATCTCCTTCCGCGTCGCGGGCGGCGAGGAGGCTGCGGTCGAGGTCTGCAACCGCGCCAAGGTGTTCACGCTCGGCGAGTCCCTCGGCGGCGTCGAGTCGCTGATCGAGCACCCCGGGCGCATGACGCACGCGTCGGTGGCCGGCTCGGCGCTCGAGGTGCCCGGCGACCTCGTGCGCCTCTCCGTGGGCATCGAGAACGTCGACGACCTGCTGGAGGACCTGCAGCAGGCGATCGGCTAGGACCTGCAACAGGCCCTGGATCCGAGAGGGCCCGACAGGGCCCGTCTCACCAGCCGGTGAGGGGTGGAGTCGTGTCCGACGGCGGCTCCACCCAGGGGCGGGCCATCGTCGCCCAGACGATGAAGGCGACCGTCGCGGCGAACAGCGTCAGCCACAGCAGCCGGCGGGCGATCGTCCTGCGCCGCTGCATACGGCCGCCGCGGCGCACGACGTCCGCGTACAGGTCCACCGGCACCTGGGGCGACGCCTGCTCCAGCATCCGGCGGACGGCCGCCTCGCGTTCGGGCAGGTTCATGACGGGGCCACCTTCGCGATCGCCGGGGCCGGACCGCGTGGCGGGTGCAGCAGTGTCGCCATCGCGCGGGCGCAGATCGCCCGCACCCGTTCCGTGGGGAGCCCGAGCAGCGCCGCCGTCTGCTCCTCGGCGACCCCCTCGTACATCCTGAGGACCAGCACCAGCCGCTCCTGCGGCGTCAGCCGGGCCAGCACCGTGTCGGCGCTCGCCCGGGACCGCCCGAGGGCGCCGTACTGGTGCCATGCCCCGCGCGCGAAGCGGACCGCCAGGTGCTGGCGGGCGCGGGCGTAGGGGTCCTCGCCACGCAGCCGGTCCCAGGACGCGTACGTGCGGGCGAGGGACAGGGTCAGCAGGCGCCGCGCGCGCGGGTTGTCGTCCGGCGCCTCCGCCGTCAGCAGCGTGGCGGCATGCAGCAGCCGCCCGGCCGCGCCCGCGACGAACGCCTCGAACTCCCGGGCCCGGCGGGCGCCTTGGGACGCATGCCGTTCTCGCACCACGCCTCCGCCTGAGGACAACCCTGAGGGAAACAGGGACCCGGCCGTGTGCGACATGCCAGACGACGTACGAGGACGACCTGCCCGACCGCGTACGACTGGGACCCGGTCTCATATGAGGCCAGATGTGGCCTTCCGGTCAAGAGTTCGGCGCACATGCACGCGCGCGGGTCGGACGCGCATGCACGCGCGCGTGCCCTGCGCCCACCCGTGCACGCGCGCCCGGCGCACCCGCACGCGCGCGTGGAGGCGTGCCGGGAGAGCGGGCGCCCGGCACGCCGTACGGCTACGAGGCCGGCGAGGGTTCCGCGACCGGTAGGCCCTGTGCGGCCTGGCGGGCGGAGAGCGCGCCGTTGAAGCGCGTGAGGAGCGTGCAGAACGCCTCGCGCTCCTCCGGCGCCCAGTCGTGTGTCAACTCGGCCATCAACTGACGCCTGGAGGAGCGCACTTCGTCGAGGCGGGCCTGCCCGCGCGGCGACAGCTGAAGCACCACGGCGCGCCCGTCCTCCGGGTGGGAGGTGCGCTTGACGAGCCCCGTGTCGACCAGCGGGGCCACCTGCCGCGTGACCGTCGAGGAGTCGATTCCCATGCTCGCGGCGAGCGCCTTGACGCCCATCGGGCCTTCCTTGTCGAGGCGGTTGAGCAGCAGGTATGCGGCCCGGTCCATGGAGTTGCGTACCTGCCCGACTCCACCGAGCCGGGTCTGTTCGGCACGACGCGCGAACACCGCGACCTCGTGCTGCAGCGTGTCGAGGAGACCGGGATCACCGACGGTCGTCATGTCCATCGACATTTCAGGTGTTGTGGGCATGGCCGGGGGCTCAATTCATGCGTGGGGAGCTGGGTTGGGGGACAGGGTACGCGGCCGGGAGGCGGGTCGTACCGACGCTGCGCAAACCAGTCTCGGGCCTTGGTCACACCGGGTGTGGCCGGACGTGAACTGCGAGACTGGTGTCATGAGCTACCGCACGGCCGACTCCCTGCCCACCGTCACGCTCGACGATGTACGCGGCGCCCAGAAGATGCTCGCGGGCGTGGCGCGGGCGACGGCGATGGAGGGCAGCCGGCACCTGTCCCGGCTGGTGGGCGCGCCGGTGCACTTCAAGTGCGAGAACCTGCAGCGCACGGGCTCGTTCAAGCTGCGTGGCGCATATGTGCGCATCGCCGGGCTGCTTCCCGAGGAGCGCGCCGCGGGGGTCGTCGCCGCGAGCGCGGGAAACCACGCGCAGGGGGTCGCCCTCGCCTCCTCGCTGCTCGGTGTGCGCTCGACGGTCTTCATGCCCGTGGGAGCCCCGCTGCCGAAGGTCGCCGCCACGCGCGAGTACGGCGCCGAGGTGAGGATGCACGGGCAGGTGGTGGACGAGACGCTGGCCGCCGCGCAGGAGTACGCGCAGGAGACGGGCGCGGTGTTCATCCACCCGTTCGACCACGCCGACATCATCGCCGGCCAGGGCACGGTCGGCCTGGAGATCCTGGAGCAGTGCCCCGAGGTGCGCACGATCGTCGTGGGGGTCGGCGGGGGAGGGCTGGCCGCGGGCATCGCGGTCGCGGTGAAGGCGCTGCGCCCGGACGTGCGGATCATCGGCGTGCAGGCGGCGGGCGCCGCGGCGTACCCGCCCTCGCTGGCGGCCGGGCGGCCGGTGTCGATCGAGAACCCGGCGACGATGGCCGACGGGATCAAGGTCGGGCGCCCCGGTGACGTGCCGTTCCAGCTCGTCACCGACCTGGTGGACGAGGTCCGTACGGTCTCCGAGGACGAGCTGTCCAGTGCGCTGCTGCTGTGCCTGGAGCGGGCCAAGCTGGTCGTCGAACCGGCGGGTGCGAGCCCGGTCGCGGCGCTGCTGCAGGACCCGGGAGCCTTCGAGGGGCCGGTGGTGGCGGTGTTGTCGGGCGGCAACGTGGACCCGCTGCTGATGCAGCGCCTGCTGCGCCACGGCATGGCGGCCGGGGGCCGCTATCTGGCGGTCCGGCTACGGCTGACGGACCGGCCGGGTGCCCTGGCGACGCTTCTCGGGGTGTTGTCAGTGGTCGACGCTAACGTCCTCGATGTGAGCCACGTACGGACCGATCCGCGGCTGGGGCTCACGGAGGCGGAGGTGGAGCTGCACCTGGAGACGAAGGGGCCGGCGCACTGCGTCGAGGTCGGCCGCGCACTGCGGCAGGCGGGCTACACGGTCATCGACTGACGACGACGGACGCCACGGATGCCTCGGACGGCGCCGTAGGCGCAGGTCAGGGCCCTTGTCATACGGAGCCGGTAAATTCTGTTGAGAGACGCGATACATCGCGTTATGGTGTGGCGAACGTCGCCCATTGGGCGGACGAACGGCACAAACCTAGGCTTTTCGAAGAATCCCCAACGACGTGGAGACTGATATGCCAGGCGCCATCTATGCCGAAGGCCTGGTGAAGACCTTCGGTGACGTAAGGGCTCTGGACGGCGTCGACCTCGATGTCCCGGAAGGCACCGTCCTGGGCCTCCTCGGGCCCAACGGCGCAGGGAAGACGACCGCCGTCCGCTGTCTGACGACCCTGCTGCGCCCCGACCGCGGCACGGCGGTCGTGGCAGGCATCGACGTGCTCAAGCATCCCAACGAAGTACGCCGCAAGATCGGCCTCTCGGGGCAGTTCGCCGCGGTCGACGAGTACCTGACCGGCCGCGAGAACCTTCAGATGGTCGGCCAGCTCTACCAGATGAAGGCCAAGGCGGCGAAGGTCCGGGCGGACGAGCTGCTCGACCAGTTCAACCTCGCGGACGCCGCCGACCGCACCGCGAAGACGTACTCGGGCGGAATGCGCCGCCGTCTCGACCTGGCGGCCGCGCTGGTCGTCTCGCCGCCCGTGATGTTCATGGACGAGCCGACGACCGGCCTCGACCCCCGCAACCGCCAGCAGCTGTGGGAGGTCATCAAACAGCTCGTCTCCGGTGGTACGACGCTGCTGCTGACCACCCAGTACCTCGAAGAGGCCGACCACCTCGCGCACGACATCTGCGTCGTCGACCACGGCCGCGTCATCGCCCGCGGCACCGCCGACCAGCTCAAGGCGCAGACCGGCGGCGAGCGCGTCGAGGTCGTCGTGCACGAGCGCGAGCACATCGTGACGGCGTCGGAGGTGCTGCGCGGCTTCGGCAAGGGCGAGACCACGGTCGAGGAGCACACCCGCAAACTCACCGTCCCCGTGACCGGCGGCGCGAAGCTGCTCGCCGAGGTCATCCGCGAGCTGGACGCCCGCGGCATCGAGATCGACGACATCGGCCTGCGCCGCCCCACACTCGACGACGTCTTCCTCTCCCTCACCGGCCACCTCGCCGAGGTGAAGGAAGAGGGCAACGGAGCGACGGAGGACGGCAACGCACGCAAGCACAAGAAGGAGGACGCCAAGTGAGTGCCGTCACCGACGCCGTGCGGACCGCGCCGCCCACGAACCCGATCGGCCAGTCCGTCCGGGACTCGCTGGTCGTCGCCAAACGCAATCTGATCCGTATGAGCCGGATTCCGGAGATGGTCCTTTTCGGACTGATCCAGCCCATCATGTTCGTGGTGCTCTTCACGTACGTCTTCGGCGGCTCGATGAAGATCGGCGACAGCACCGACCCGGACGTCTACAAGAACTTCCTGATGGCCGGCATCTTCGCGCAGACCGTCACCTTCGCCACCGCGGGCGCGGGGGCGGGCATCGCCGACGACATGCACAAGGGGCTCATAGACCGCTTCCGCTCGTTGCCGATGGCGCGCGGTGCGGTACTGACCGGTCGCACCGTCGCCGACCTCGTGCAGACCGCGTTCACCTTGCTGGTCCTCGCGATCGTCGCGCTGCTCGTGGGCTGGCGTCCCGGGTCCGTCGACTCGACCAACCTCGGAAAGATCCTGGGCGGCTTCGGCCTGCTGCTGCTTCTCGGATACGCCTTCACCTGGATCGGCGCGCTCATCGGTCTGTCCGTGCGCACACCGGAGGCGGCGACCTCGGGCGGGCTGATCTGGCTCTTCCCGGTGACATTCCTGTCCAACGCGTTCGTGGACTCCAGCAAGATGACGCCCTGGCTGCGGCACATCGCCGACTGGAACCCCTTCAGCGCCACCGTTCAGGCGTGCCGCAAGCTCTTCGGCGACCCGGGCCTGTCCCCGTCCGACGCCTGGCCGATGCAGCACCCGGTGTGGGCGTCGCTGATCTACTCGATCCTGATCGTCGTCATCTTCCGCACGCTCGCGGTACGCAAATACCGCTCGGCGTCGTCGTGACGTGGAACCGACCGTGACGCGGAACCGACCGTGACCTGGGCATGACGGTGCCCCCGGTGCGTGACCGGGGGCATCGGCGCAGCGGGCGGTTGTGGGCTCAGCCCTGGTACGGCACGGCCTTCAGGATCTTCACCGAGGCGAGCTTGCCGTTCGGCAGCTCGTACTGGCCGTCCTCGCCGACCCTCTTGCCGTTCACGCCGGAACCCAGGGGGGACTGCGGCGAGTAGGTCTCGATGTCGGCGCTCGCGTACTCGCGCGAGGCGAGCAGGAACTCCAGGGTGTCGTCCTCGTCGCCGTCGAAGGCGATGGTCACGACCATGCCGGGTGCCACCACGCCGTCGGCGGCCGGGGCCTCACCGACCTTGGCCTTCTCCAGGAGCTGGGTCAGCTGGCGGATGCGGAGCTCCTGCTTGCCCTGCTCCTCCTTGGCCGCGTGGTACCCGCCGTTCTCGCGCAGGTCGCCCTCCTCGCGTGCAGCCGCGATCTTCACAGTGATCTCGGCGCGCGCGGGACCAGACAGGTACTCCAGCTCATCCTTGAGCTTGGTGTACGCCTCCTGCGTGAGCCAGGTGACGTCGTCGCTGGTCTGGGTCACAGGTGCTCCTCGTAGGTACTGGGAATACAAAGCATCGCCCTACCCAGAAGAATGTTCCTTCACGGATGGGCGAAACCACGAGCCTAACAATTCAGCGGCGGCAGGGGGAGGACATAAGCCATCAGAAATTCATCCACGCAGGTCAGCCGCCAACTGATGGGGGTGATGTCAGTCAGCGTGGCAGCCGAGCAGCTCCGCGGTGGTGCCCCGAGCGGTCGTACGGAGCGTGACGACCTTGTCGATGCGCGAGGAGCGCTGGTCGAAGCGGAAGTCCGCGCGGCCGACCTCGTTCCCGTCGGCGCTCTGCGAACGCAGGGTGCAGTAGCCGCTCGCGTCCTTGTCCTTGCGCACCTCGAGATGCACCTCCACCGCGGTGGCGGAGGAGTCGAAGGTGATCACCTCGGCGCTGATCTTGTTGCTGCCGACGTAGTAGTAGGCGAACCAGCCGACGAGCAGGAGCAGTGCCGCGCCCAGCACACTGCCGATGACCTTGAGCTTGCGGTCGGCACGCTCGTCCGCGGAGCGGCCGTACCGGCCCTCGGGCAGCCGTGTGCTCGCCGTACTCATGATCGTCCTCTCGGCAGGGGGCCGGGGCGAAGGTCCCGGCAGGGATGTCCGGGACGGGGCCCCGGAATTATTCACCCCCCGATTCCGTCACTATAGAAGCCGCCCGAAGCGCCGATTCACACCGGGCGTCTACTTGCCGACCAACGCCGACCGGCCGACTTACTGAGGATCGAGTCTTGACTGACCAGCTGCGACTGATGGCCGTGCACGCCCACCCCGACGACGAGTCGAGCAAGGGCGCGGCCACCATGGCGAAGTATGTGTCCGAGGGGGTGGACGTGCTGGTCGTGACCTGCACGGGCGGGGAGCGCGGCTCCATCCTCAATCCGAAGCTTCAGGGCGACAAGTACATCGAGGAGCACATCCACGAGGTACGCAAGAAGGAGATGGACGAGGCCCGCGAGATCCTCGGCGTCAGGCAGGAGTGGCTCGGTTTCGTGGACTCGGGTCTGCCCGAGGGCGACCCGCTGCCGCCGCTGCCCGACGGCTGCTTCGCGCTGGAGGACGTGGACAAGGCCGCCGGCCGCCTGGTCCGCTCCATCCGCTCCTTCCGCCCTCAGGTGATCACCACCTATGACGAGAACGGCGGCTACCCGCACCCCGACCACATCATGACCCACAAGATCTCCATGGTGGCGTTCGAGGGCGCGGCGGACACCGAGAAGTACCCGGAGTCGGAGTTCGGCCCGGCCTACCAGCCGCAGAAGCTCTACTACAACCAGGGCTTCAACCGTCCGCGCACCGAGGCGCTGCACCAGGCCATGCTGGACCGGGGCCTGGAGTCGCCCTACGGGGACTGGCTGAAGCGCTGGAGCGAGTTCGAGCGGGTCGAGCGCACGCTGACGACGCACGTGCCCTGCGCCGACTTCTACGAGATCCGCGACAAGGCCCTGATCGCGCACGCCACGCAGATCGACCCCGACGGCGGCTGGTTCAAGGTTCCGATGGACCTCCAGAGGGAGGTCTGGCCGACCGAGGAGTACGAGCTCTCGAAGTCCCTCGTCGATACCTCCCTCCCCGAGGACGACCTCTTTGCGGGCATCCGCGACAATGCCTGATATGAGCGCAAGCGCAAGCCTGGCAATGACGCACCTCGTCCCCCTCGCCAAGGAGGTGGACGAGAACAAGGTGACCCCCGGCGTCCTCGGCTTCATCGTCTTCGCGGCGATGGCCCTGGCGGTCTGGGGCCTGATGAAGTCGATGAGCAAGCAGATGGGCAAGGTCGACTTCAAGGAGACCCCGGACGCGAAGGCCGGCTCCCCGTCCGGCGAGGCCTCCGCCAAGGGAACCGGCAAGAACGCCTCGCCCGCCAAGGGCTGAGCAGCATCCGAGCCGTGTGACGGCGTGACCCGATACCCCCGCCGAGCCGAGGGGCCGCGAGTCACGCCGCACGCACTCCTTTGCTCCGGCCGGGGCCGGGAGTCCGGGTGGCGCGGGTCCTAGCGGGGCGACGCCGTCACCCCCACGCCCATGACCTCCCGCGCATGCCGGTTGGGCACCATCCCCAGCCGCCACGCCTGCCACCCCGCGTCCAGATCCACCCCCCGCTCCAGTAGCAGCTGGTACGCCTCCACGTAGTCGTCGAGCTTGCCGTCGCGGGCCGGGTGGCCTGCGCGGGAGAGCTCGTTCAGTTCCTCCTGGGCGACCGCCGTGCCGATCTCGATGCCGCCGGGGGAGGCGTACGGCAGGAGGGTGCAGCGCAGGAAGCGGGCCCAGTCCTCGCCGCGGCGGTCGCCGTACGACGTGAAGAGGTCCACCGCTTCGTCGCACAGAGCCAGGGCCTGCTGCGTACGGGCGTTGCCCGCGTCCACCACGGCCAGCTCCAGGCAGGTCCACGCCTCGCCATGGGCGACGCCGATGCGCTGGAAGTCGGCGCGGGCGTCCACCAGGAGCTGGCGGGCGAAACCGGAGTTGCGCAGCGAGCCCGTCTGGGCGGCCCGTTGGTCGCGGGTCACGCGGGCCGAGTGGTGGCGGGCGCAGGCCAGGCCGTAGACGTCGCGCATCCGGGAGAACATCGTGCGGGAACGTTCCAGTTCGCGGACCGCCTGGGCCAGGTTGCCGGTCTCCTCCAGGGCCTGGCCGAGGTAGTACACCGTCCAGGCCTCACCGCGCGCGTCCTCGTTGTCGCGGTGGCGGGAGGCCGCCTGGCGCAGGCCGTCCACCGCGGGGGACGGGTCGCCGTCGACGAGGCGGGCGCGGGCCAGCTGGGTCAGGGCCCAGGCCTCCCCGCGGGCGTCGCGTGTGCGGCCGTACAGATCGAGGGCCTCGCGCAGTTCCCGCTCGGCGCGCGGTACGTCGCCCATGCGCAGGCTCAGCTGGCCGAGCTGGAAGTGGGCCCACGCCTCGCCGTGCACCGACTCGCCCTCACGGTGCAGGACCAGGGCCTCGGTGAGCAGGTCGAGGGACTGGGCGACATGGGCGCGGTCGCGCTCCACCGCGGCCAGCGCGTGCATCGTCCAGGCGCGGTCGGCCGCCAGGTCGGGGGAGGCCTGGAGGTCAAGGGCCTCCTGGAGCTTGGCGGCGGCCTCCGTGAGGTTGCCCTGGTGGTGCAGGGTGATGCCCAGGGAGCACAACGCCCGTGCCGCGCCCGCGTCGTGGTGTGCCTCGAAGTAGAGGTCGACGACGGAGGAGAGCGTGGTGCGCGCCTTGTCCAGTTCGCCGAGCTGGCGGGCCGCGATGCCGGTGCGCCACTGGACGGAGCGGACCAGGAGGCCCTGGTCGACGGCCTGTGTCAGCTCGCTGATCTCGCCGAGGCGGTAGAGGTCGCCGCGCAGCAGGCAGTAGTCGCACAGGGCGCCGAGGAGGTTGAGGACGGCGGCCTGGTTGACGCCCTCCGCCTGACGCAGGGCAGCCGTGATGAAGCTCGACTCGTCGTCCAGCCAGCGCAGCGCGGCGTCCAGCGAGGTGAACCCGTGCGGGCCGAACTGATCGGCCCGCGTGGACGTCTTGCCGTCGACCAGGCGGATCACCGAGTCCGCCAGCTCCGCGTAGTTGACGATCAGGCGTTCCTGCGCGGCCGTGCGCTCGGACGGTTCCTCCTCGTCCAGCAGCCGTGCCTGGGCGAAGACCCGTACGACGTCGTGCAGGCGGTAGCGGCTGCCGCGGACGTGGTCGATGAGGCCCGCCCGGGACAGGGCGGTGAGGTGGCGGGTGGCCTCCTGCTCGTCCGTGGCCAGCAGGGACGCCGCGGCCGCCGCGCCGAGTGAGGCCCGGCCGGCCAGTGCCAGCCTGCGCAGCAGCCGGCGGGCCATGTCCGTCTGGTCCGTGTAGCGCAGCCAGAGCACGCGCTCGACCGGGTCGACCGGGCCGTACGCCTCCAGGTCGGAGACGAGTTGGCGCGGTGTGCGCGGGCCGAGGGAGGAGCCCGCGATGCGCAGCGCCAGCGGCAGTCCGCCGCACAACTCCCTTACCCGGTCGGTGGATTCGGCGTCGTAGGGGCCCGAGGCGTCCTGCGCGGTGGCGGTCAGCAGTTCCTCGGAGCCCGGCGCGTCCAGTGCCTCCACCGGGAGCTGGTGCACCCAGGCGGCAAGGTCGTCCGGCAGGTCGAGGGGTTCGCGGGCGGTGACGAGGACCAGGCTCTCCGAGCGCTCGGGGACCAGGGTGCGCACCTGCTCGGGATCGGACGCGTCCTCCAGGACGATGGTGACCGCCAGGCCCGTCAGATGCTGGTGGTACAGCTCGCTCAGCCGTCTGACCTGCTGCTCCTGCGAGGCCCGCTCCCGGAAGAGGAGCTGCTCGCGGGGTGCGCCGAGGCGGTTGAGCAGATGGAGCAGCGCGTCGCGGGTGGTGCGCGGCGGCTCCCCCTTCTGCGGCTCGGTGCGCCCCGTCGGCTCACCCGCCGCACTGTCCCCGCGCAGGTCCACCACGCACGCGCCCCGGAACTGGTCCCTGAGGCCGTGGGCCGCGCGGACCGCGAGGGTGCTGCGGCCGGAACCCGGCGCGCCGTGCAGCACCACCACCGTCGGTTTCGTCTCGGTGCTCGCGCGGGCCGCGTGCACCCACTGGGCGATGCGCGCCATCTCGGGCCTGCGCCCCGCGAACGGGCCGTCCGGCTCCGGGAGTTGACCGAAGGACTGCTCCAGGACCGTGCGCCTGCGGGCCGCCGCGCTCTTGTCGGTGCGCCGCAGTTGGGGTGCGCCCTGCTTCGCGCCCGTGGAGGCGCTGAGCACGCGCTGCTGGTCGAGGAACGGGCGGATGCCGCGCACCTCCAGCGCCGTCAGCCACTGCAGGCGCAACTGCTCGGAGCCGCCCGGCTGCCCGAGCGCTCCGGCCCGGCGGCTGGCGGCAGGCAGATGCGACGCCGTCACCTTGGCGACGGTGGCCGCCGCGCCGGCGACCGCGACCGCCGCCCCCGTGCCGAGCGCCGTCCCCGTGTCCGTGCCGAGGGCCAGGTCCGCCGCGACGGCGGCGAGGGCGGCAACGGTCGCCACCAGCAGGGGAGTTCCGGCGCCGTCGCGTGCGTAGCGCTGGGCGAAGGTCAGCCGGCCCGCCTCCGCCTCGTCGAGTGCGCGGGTGTACGCCTCGTACTCCTCGGCGGACGTCTGCGCCATGGCGTCGAGCGCGCCGCGTGCCCGTGACAGGAGCACGCTTCCGTCGGTGCGCCCGCCCGAGCGTCGCACTTCCTCCTCGACGGCCCGGGCCAACAGCCGCTCGGCCTCCGCCCGATGGCTGTCCCGCATGTCACGTCCCCCTCCGGCAGTAACTCCTTTGCCTATGAGTGTCCTTCGTGGGAGGCGCGAGCGCGAGAGGGCCGACGATCACCGAGTGCCAGGAACACACAGGCACCGGCGAGTGCGGCCTCCGCCACGGCACAGGCGAGGGCCTGGGCGAGGGCGCTGCCCGGCTGCGCGGTCGTTATGTCGAACCAGGCGTCGAGCACCGCGACGGACGCCGTCGCGGAAGCCGTGAGCCGTGCGTGCGGGTGGCCGCGGAAGCCGAGCACCGCGGTGGCGGCGCAGCCCGCGGCCATGAGGACGTCCAGCCCCACCCACGCCACCTGCCAGTTCCGCACCTCTGCGTTGGCCGGGAGGGTGCGGGCGAGCAGCACCATCCAGGGCACGAGCGCCGCGGCGGCAGCGCCCAGGATCACCAGGGTCCAGCGTCGTGCCCCCGCGCCGCCCGGTCGGTCATGGATCGTTCGCATGCCCCCACACTAGAATCGCAGAGAAAATTCTGCAAATAAAATTCTGCAGAATTTGTTCTGTGGTGTTGTGCGGGCAAGGGGATACCGTGACGGCATGAAGGACAGCAGCGACCTGACCAGCGTGGAGCGGACCGCTCTCTACAAGTCCCTCGGCAACCCGCTGCGCCGCCGCATCCTCGACTACCTCGGCCGGCACGACGAGGCGAACTCCACCGTGCTCGCGAAGGAACTGGGCGAGAGCTCCGGCACCACCAGCTACCACCTGCGCAAGCTCGCCGAGCAGCACCTCATCGCGGAGATCCCGGAGAAGTCCGGCGGCCGTGAACGCTGGTGGCGGGCGCTTCCCTTCAGCCACACCACGCCCGACCCGGCCACGATGGCCCCCGACGAGTACGCCGCGGTCGAGCGGCTCGCGCACCTGAAGATCGAGATGGACACCGAGCTCTACCAGCGCGCGCACCGGGAGTACACGGGCCCGGAGGGCTGGGCGCAGGTCTTCCGCTCCGGCAACTGGATGACCAGGGACGAACTCCTCGACTTCGTACGCGAGTACCGGGCGCTCCTCGACCGGTACGGCCATGCACGTGAAGCGGCCCCCGAGGGGGCGCGCCCGGTGAACCTGCGCTTCTACGCCGTCCCCGACGCCGTGGGAGAGTGGGAAGGTGAACCGACTGGCCCATGAGACGTCCCCGTACCTCCTCCAGCACGCCGACAACCCCGTCGACTGGTGGCCCTGGTCGGCCGAGGCCTTCGACGAGGCCCGCAAACGGGGTGTGCCCGTTCTGCTGAGCGTCGGCTACAGCAGCTGTCACTGGTGCCACGTCATGGCGCACGAGTCCTTCGAGGACGACGCGACGGCCGCGTATCTGAACGAGCATTTTGTGAACGTCAAGGTCGACCGCGAGGAGCGGCCCGACGTCGACGCCGTCTACATGGAGGCCGTCCAGGCGGCGACCGGCCAGGGCGGCTGGCCCATGACGGTCTTCCTCACCCCCGAGGCCGAGCCCTTCTACTTCGGTATGTACTTCCCGCCCGCACCCCGCCACGGCATGCCCGCCTTCAGGCAGGTCCTCGAAGGCGTGAGCAGTGCCTGGAGCGACCGGCGCGACGAGGTCGCCGAGGTCGCCGGGAACATCGTGCGGGACCTGGCGACGCGTGAGATCTCGTACACCTCCGCGGAGATCCCCGGCGAGGAGGAGCTCGCGCAGGCGCTGCTCGGGCTCACCCGGGAGTACGACGCGACGCGCGGCGGCTTCGGCGGCGCGCCCAAGTTCCCGCCGTCCATGGTGATCGAGTTCCTGCTGCGGCACGCCGCCCGCACCGGCTCCGAGGGCGCCCTGCAGATGGCCGCCGACACGTGCGAGCGGATGGCGCGCGGCGGTATCTACGACCAGCTCGGCGGCGGCTTCGCCCGCTACTCGGTCGACCGTGAGTGGGTCGTGCCCCACTTCGAGAAGATGCTCTACGACAACGCGCTGCTGTGCCGGGTCTACGCGCACCTGTGGCGTGCGACCGGCTCCGAGCTCGCGCGCCGCGTCGCTCTGGAGACCGCCGACTTCATGGTCGGCGAACTGCGCACCAACGAGGGCGGGTTCGCCTCCGCACTGGACGCCGACAGCGACGACGGCACCGGCCGGCACGTCGAGGGCGCGTACTACGTGTGGACGCCCGAGCAGCTCACCGAGACCCTCGGCGAGGCGGACGCCGCACTCGCCGCCCAGCACTTCGGCGTGACCCAGGAGGGCACCTTCGAGGAGGGCGCCTCGGTGCTCCAACTCCCGCAGCACGAAGGGGTCCTGGAGGCCGAGCGGCTCGCCTCCATCCGCGAACGGCTCCTGGCTAAGCGGGCCGAGCGCCCGGCCCCCGGCCGCGACGACAAGATCGTCGCCGCCTGGAACGGCCTCGCGATCGCCGCCCTCGCCGAGACCGGCGCCTACTTCGAGCGCCCCGACCTCGTCGACGCCGCGATCGGCGCCGCCGACCTCCTCGTACGGCTGCACCTGGACGACCGCGCACGCCTCGCCCGCACCAGCAAGGACGGCCAGGTCGGCGCGAACGCGGGGGTGTTGGAGGACTACGCGGACGTCGCCGAGGGGTTCCTCGCGCTGGCCTCCGTCACCGGTGAAGGGGTGTGGCTGGAGTTCGCCGGGTTCCTGCTCGACCACGTGCTCGTGCAGTTCACCGATCCTGAGTCCGGCGCTCTGTTCGACACCGCCGCGGACGCCGAGAAGCTCATCCGCCGCCCCCAGGACCCCACCGACAACGCCACGCCCTCGGGCTGGAGCGCGGCGGCCGGGGCGCTGCTGAGCTATGCCGCGCTGACCGGTGCCGAGCCCCATCGCACCGCGGCCGAGGGGGCGTTGGGCGTCGTGAAGGCGCTCGGCCCGCGCGCCCCGCGCTTCATCGGGTGGGGCCTCGCGGCGGCGGAGGCGCTGCTCGACGGGCCGCGTGAGGTCGCGATCGTCGGGCCGGCCGGCCATCCGGCCACAACCGCCTTGCACCGTACGGCACTTCTGGGCACCGCCCCGGGCGCTGTCGTCGCCGTGGGCGCTGCCGACAGCGATGAACTTCCGCTGCTTGCCGGGCGCCCGCTCGTCGGCGGTGAACCGGCCGCGTATGTCTGCCGCCACTTCACCTGTGACGCCCCGACCACCGATCCGGAGCAGCTGCGGGCGACACTCGGGGCCGCGGCGGAGCGCTGAGGGAGGGGGCGCCCAGGTCCCGTCAGCTCTCCTGGGTGCCCATGTTCATCGCCTGCTCCACGATCGCCTCCAGTTTGTCGTGGTGCGCGCCCTTCCAGTAGGCGCGTCCGCACTGCTCGCACTGGGCGAAGACGTCGTACGACTGCTGCGTGCCGTGTTCGATGCGGTCGGCGACCTGCTCCTTGGTGGCCTCCTTGAGCAGGCCGTTGCAGGCGGTGCAGCGGGTCCAGGGCTTCAGCTCGGGGGCGAACCGGCCCAGGATGTCGCGGAGTTGGTCCTCGGGCCGGGTGCTGTAGACGAAGGCGCCCGCCCACAGCTCGCGGCGGTGCAGCAGGCCGCGGTCCCGGCTGAGCATGACGCGCTTCTCAGCCGCGGAGCGGGCGGCGAGGGCCGGGTCGCCGATGTCCGTCGACTCGTACGCGGTATCGACGCCCAGGAGGCGCAGGCGGCGGGCGAGGGTGCCCAGGTGGACGTCGAGGAGGAAGCGGAGCGGGGCGCCGGGGACATGCTGCGGCCGGGTGACGGCGCGCACCGTCACGTGCTCGTCCGCCGCGGGGATGTGCGAGGGCGCCACCTCGCGCCCGTCCACGTCGAGCACGCCGACCTCGGTGAGCGGGACGCCGAGTGACTCGACGACATGCCCGAGCGTCGAGACACCGTCGGTGACGACCGCGGTGGCGCCCGTGCGGCGGGCGGGCGGGACGAACATCCCCAGTTCAGGGGCGAATTCGACGTGGATCTCCGGTCCGTTCACCCGGTCAGGATGTCATGGGCGGGGGCGCGGGGCCTCAGGGATTTCCGGTGGGCAGGCCGTGTTCCAGGACGGTCAGGGTGCGGTCGACGAGGCCGGCGAAGTCCTCCTGGTGGCCGGTCTCCGCCCAGTACAGGGAGGTCTCCATCAGCCCGCCGATGAGGGACATCGCGAAGACCCGTACCTCCAGGCCGTCCGGGTCCAGGCCGGTGCGCTGCCCGATGATCCGGCACAGCATGCGGCCGGTGACCGACATGCTCTCCATCATCCGCGAGCGCACCGCGGGCACCTCGACCATCAGCCGGGTGCGCAGCCGGGTCACGTCGGGCTCGTCGGCGACACCGACACCGACCGCCTTGTTCATGGCGTACCGCAGCGAGTCCATCCACGGCTCGTCGGCGGGGCGCTCCGTCAGCTCCTGCTCGATGACCGGGTCGTACTCGTCGGTGAGGACGATGTCCTCCTTGGTCGGGAAGTAGCGGAACACCGTGGACGGGGAGACCTCGGCCGCCTCCGCGATCTGCTCGATCGTGGTCGCGTCGTACCCCTGCTCCTGGATCAGCCGGTACGTCGCGTCGCGGATCGCGATGCGGGTCTTCATCTTCTTCCGCTCGCGAAGCCCCTGCTGGGGCCCCGCGGCGGTGGACGAGCTGTGTGCGGTGGCGGCCATGCCGGTCATTGTCCGGCATCCCTCGCAGCCGGGGCCATGGCGGTGTCCTCGGAGAGGGCGGGCCGGACGGCAGGAGCGGGGTTGGGCAGCAGGGCCGCGGCCAGCAGCGCGGTGACGAGCGCGGCGATCCCGGTGACCAGCAGGACCAGGTCCATTCCGTGCAGGTAGGCGGTGTCGGCGGAGGCCGCGAGGGCCCGGTCGCCGAGCCGGGCCGCGACCACATGGGCGCCGACCACGGAGTCCCCGGCGGTGGCGGCGGCCGCGTGCGGCAGCCCTGCGGTGTCGAGCCGGTCGGCGTACGCGCTCGCGAGCAGCGAGCCCAGCAGGGCGATGCCGACCGCGCCGCCCACCTGGCGCACGGTCATCAGCAGCCCGGAGCCGCTGCCGGCCCGGTCGCGGGGCAGTGCGCCGAGGGCCGCGGACATCGCGGGGACGACGGCGAACCCGAAGCCGAGTCCGGCGACCGACAGCCACACGGCGGTGAAGCCGTAGCCGTCGCCGACGCTCGTACGGCTGCCGAGGAACCCGGCGAAGGCGAGCGCGACCAGCGCCCCGCTGATCACCGCACGCGGCCCGAACCTCGCGACCAGCGGTCCCGCTCCCTTCGCGGCCACCAGCAGCCCGGCCATCATCGGCAGCATCCGCACCCCGGTGGCGAGCGCGTCCTGCCCGAGGACCGCCTGCAGATACTGCGGCAGCACGAACATCAGCCCCGACAGCACGAACATGACCAGGGTCGCGGCGAGCGTGTTCAGCAGGAAGCCGCGCTGGGCGAGCAGGGACAGGTCCAGCATCGGCCGGGCGCTGCGCCGCTCGCGCAGGACGAGGAGCGTGACCAGGGTGGCGGAGCCCGCGAAGAAGGCGAGGATCAGCGGGTCGCCCCAGCCGCGGTGCGGGGCCTCGATGATCGCGTAGATCAGGATGCCGAGGCCGGCCGCGGTGAGCGCGGTGGAGACGGCGTCGACCTTGGGGGCGGCGGGGATGGGGGTCCCCCCGCTCGAACGAAGTTGAGAGTGGGGGAGGGTCTCGGGGAGCAGCAGGACGCAGGCGGCGATGCCGATTGCGGCCATCGGGACGTTGACCAGGAAGACCGAGCCCCACCAGAAGTGGTTCAGGAGCCAGCCGCCGATGATCGGGCCCAGCGGCAGGCCCAGCGCGGAGGCGGCCGAGACGGCGCCCACGGCCTTGGGGCGCTCGTCGGGACCGAAGAGCGAGGGCAGGACGGCCATGGCGAGCGGCATCACGAGCGCGCCGCCGATGCCCATCACGCCACGGGCGACGACGACCGGCGTGACGCCGTCGGCGAGGGCGCCGAGGAGCGATCCGGCGAGGAAGATCCCGAGACCCGTGATGAGCATCCGGCGCCGGCCGAAGCGGTCACCGAGCAGCCCGGCGGGGAGCATCAGCGCGGCGAAGACGATGAGATACGCGTCGGCCATCCACTGCTGCTCGCCGGTGGAGGCGCCCAGGTCCCGGGCCATCGTCGGGAGCGCCACGTTGAGGATCGTCGTGTCGAAGCCGAGCACGAGCATGCTCGCGACCAGGGCCCCGAGGGCCCACCAGCGGCGGGGGTCGGGCCGCGTCCCGTCGTGCTGAGTGATAGTAACCATGAAATGAGAGTAGCTGTCAAAAGATAGTCGATGTCAAGATGTACGCCTGCGGATGGCGCTTGTCCGGTCACGCAGCAGTGGCCGTGTCACCTTTCCGGGCACGCAGAAGTGGCCGTGGCTTCGAAGCCACGGCCACTGAAGAGGGGCGCGTCGGAAAGGCCGGACGGAGCTGGCGCGGGGATCACCCCTGCCGGTAGGCCACCAGCGAGATGCCGATGTAGTGCACGGCGAACGCCGCGAGGGTGAGGGAGTGGAAGACCTCGTGGAAGCCGAACCAGCGGGGGGAGGGGTTGGGGCGCTTGATCCCGTAGATCACGCCGCCCGCGCTGTAGAGCAGGCCGCCCACGACGACCAGGACGAGGACGGCGACGCCGCCCTTGTGCAGGAAGTCGGGGAGGAAGAAGACGGCCGCCCAGCCCATCGCGATGTAGCAGGGGGTGTAGAGCCAGCGCGGGGCGCCGACCCAGAAGACCCGGAAGGCGATGCCCGCCGCCGCGGCGCCCCAGATGCTCCACAGGAGCCACTTCCCCTTGGCGTCCGGGAGCAGCAGCATCGTCAGGGGCGTGTACGTGCCCGCGATGATCAGGAAGATGTTCGCGTGGTCGAGCCTGCGCAGGATGCCGTCCATGCGCGGGCTCCAGGTGCCGCGGTGGTAGACCGCGCTCACGCCGAACAGAAGGCAGGCCGTCAGGGCGAAGATCCCGCAGGCGATGCGGGCGCGGGTGGAGTCGGCGAGGGCGGTGAGCACCAGGCCGGAAACGAGTGCGGCCGGGAACATGCCCAGGTGCAGCCAGCCGCGGAGTTTGGGCTTGACCTCGTCCAGTGTCGGATGCGAGAGCTGGTGCGGCAGGGAGATCGCGGCGTGGCCGTCGGCCGGCGAGTCCTTGGCCGTTTCGGGGACGGGCGCAGTCATGGAACGAATCGTACCTACGGAACCGTAAGTTACGTATCAGTACGCCGTAATGAACGGTCAATAGTGGCCATGCTCTCACGAGCGGTGGCGGGGCCGTTCGGGGGTACTCGGGGTGAATCTGTGATGTGCGCCAGGAAACCTCTCAGTGAGTGGCGATGGTCACTCCGCTCAACTGTGCGGCCCTCTGGACATATGCGCAGAGGCGTCGGATGATCAAATGAGTGCGGTCGGCACCGGATGAGCGCCAGGGCAATCACCACGAAGCATCCGGGTCGCAGCCCCCACGGGGCAACTCAACAAAAAAACCCCTCATTTAGGAGCAATCGTGGCGCGCGACATCGCGGCTCCCTCCACCACCGTGCCCACCCACCACAAAGAGCTGGTCTCGTGGGTGAACGAGATCGCAGAACTGACACAGCCGGACAACGTGGTCTGGTGTGATGGATCCGAGGCCGAATACGAGCGACTGAGCGAGGAGCTCGTCCGCAAGGGCACCTTCAAGAAGCTCGACCCGATCAAGCGCCCGAACTCGTACTACGCCGCCTCCGACCCGACCGATGTCGCGCGGGTCGAGGACCGGACGTTCATCTGCTCCGAGAAGGAGCAGGACGCCGGCCCGACCAACCACTGGAAGGCCCCCGCGGAGATGCGGGAGATCTTCAGCGGTGAGAAGGGTGTCTTCCGCGGCTCGATGCGCGGCCGCACCATGTACGTCGTCCCGTTCTGCATGGGCCCGCTCGGCTCGGAGCTCTCCGCGATCGGCGTCGAGATCACCGACTCCGCCTACGTCGCCGTGTCCATGCGCACCATGACCCGCATGGGTCAGGCGGTCCTGGACGAGCTGGGCACCGACGGCTTCTTCGTGCGTGCTGTGCACACGCTCGGAGCGCCGCTGGAGGACGGCGAGGCCGACGTCCCGTGGCCGTGCAACTCCACGAAGTACATCTCGCACTTCCCCGAGACCCGCGAGATCTGGTCGTACGGCTCGGGCTACGGCGGCAACGCGCTGCTCGGCAAGAAGTGCTACGCCCTGCGCATCGCCTCCGTCATGGCGCGCGACGAGGGCTGGCTCGCCGAGCACATGCTGATCCTCAAGCTGACGCCCCCGCAGGGCGAGTCGAAGTACGTCGCCGCCGCCTTCCCGAGCGCCTGCGGCAAGACCAACCTCGCCATGCTGGAGCCGACGGTGCGCGGCTGGACGGTCGAGACGATCGGCGACGACATCGCGTGGATGCGGTTCGGCGAGGACGGCCGGCTGTACGCCATCAACCCCGAGGCCGGGTTCTTCGGCGTCGCGCCGGGCACCGGTGAGCACACCAACGCCAACGCCATGAAGACCCTGTGGGGCAACTCGGTCTTCACCAACGTCGCGCTGACGGACGACAACGACGTCTGGTGGGAGGGCATGACGGAGGAGACTCCGGCGCATCTGACGGACTGGAAGGGCAACGACTGGACCCCGGAGTCCGCCCGCGAAGCAAATGGGTACCGTCCGGCCGCCCACCCCAACGCCCGCTTCACCACCCCCGCCTCGCAGTGCCCGATCATCGCGCCCGAGTGGGAGGACCCCAAGGGCGTGCCGATCTCGGCGATCCTCTTCGGCGGCCGCCGCGCCACCGCGGTGCCGCTGGTGACCGAGTCCTTCGACTGGAACCACGGCGTCTTCCTCGGCGCGAACGTCGCCTCCGAGAAGACCGCCGCCGCCGAGGGCAAGGTCGGCGAACTGCGCCGCGACCCCTTCGCCATGCTGCCGTTCTGCGGCTACAACATGGGCGACTACATGGGTCACTGGATCGACGTGGCCAAGGACAAGGACCAGTCCAAGCTGCCGAAGATCTACTACGTCAACTGGTTCCGCAAGAACGACGAGGGCAAGTTCGTCTGGCCCGGCTTCGGCGAGAACAGCCGTGTCCTGAAGTGGATCGTGGACCGGCTGGACGGCAGGGCCGAGGGCGTCGAGACGCCGATCGGTGTGCTGCCGGCCAAGGGTGCCCTCGACACCGAGGGCCTCGACCTCTCCGAGTCCGAGCTGGACTTCCTGCTCACGGTCGACAAGGAGGTGTGGCGCGAGGAGGCCTCGCTCGTGCCCGAGCACCTCAACACCTTCGGCGACCACACGCCGAAGGAGCTGTGGGACGAGTACCGCGCGCTGGTCAAGCGCCTGGGCTGACGCCCCCTTCGAACTCCGCGGCCGGCCGGAGTTGCCCTGACCTGCGACGTCGTCAAGGCCGGCCGCGGTGACAGCAGACCCGGGAGCCGGGGGCCCGCACCACGGTGTGCGGGGCCCCGGCTCTTTCGGCTGCCCGGAGGGCTGAAGGGGCTCCCGACTGGCTGAAAAAGCCGGAGAATCGAGGGACACTCCTGACATCGTGCAGCGAAAGCCGAAATGAGGTGAGCGGGGGTGCGCACGCCGGTCAGTGATCCCATGCAGGTGGGTCCGTACCAGATCGTGGGGCGGCTCGGTTCCGGTGGGATGGGATGGGTGTATCTCGGCCGTACGCGGGCCGGCAAGGAAGTCGCGGTCAAGGTGGTGCGCCAGGAGCTCGCGGCGGAGGCCGAGTTCAGGGCGCGGTTCGCCCACGAGGTCGCGGCCGCGCGGAAGGTGAGCGGCGCGTACACCGCGGCCGTGGTCGACGCGGACACGGAGGCCGAACTGCCGTGGCTGGCCACCATGTACGTCCCCGGGCCCTCGCTCGCCGAGGCGGTGCGCACCGACGGGCCGCTGCCCGAACCCCAGGTGCGCCGGCTCGGCGCGGGCCTGGTCGAGGCGCTCCAGGCGATCCACGCCGCCCATGTGATCCACCGCGATCTGAAACCGGCGAACGTGCTGCTCGCCTCCGACGGTCCGCGCGTCATCGACTTCGGTATCTCCCGTGTCGACGGCACGCCCGGCCTCACCCAGGTCGGCGTCGTGGTGGGCACACCGCCGTTCATGTCGCCGGAGCAGGTCACCGGGGCCCGGGTCGGCGCGCCCAGCGATGTCTTCTCGCTCGGCGGAGTGCTGGTGTACGCCCTCACGGGCCGCCCACCGCACGGAAGCGGGGAGGCGGTGCGCTACCGGGTCGCGCACGAGGAGCCCCAACTCGACGGCGTACCCCAGGGATTGTGCGACGTGATCGCGCACTGCCTGGCGAAGCGGCCCGAGGACCGGCCCCTCCTGGACGACCTCCTCGCGGAGCTGCTGGACGAACACCCCAAGACCGCGGCCTGGCCGCCGCCCAACGTGGCCCGGAGCATCAAGGTGAAGACGAAGGAGCTGATCTACCGCCGCAACGTGAGTACGAGCGTCTCGGTCTCCTCCTGCCTGCTGCTGCACGCCCAGGCGCTGCTGGACGCCGGGCTGACCGACGCGATGGTCGCCGAGGCGGTGAGCCGTGGCGACCGCTGAGCCCCTTCCCGGTCAGGTCCTCGAAATCGGCACGCACTGGCGGCAGTTGGTCCAGAACTGGGTGGCCCGGAGGAATTACCACACCGCGCACGACACCGTTTCCGTCTCCCTGCAATTCGATCTCCAGGAGGCGGGAAGGATGGTCACGGTGCGATTCATGACCACCAAACGGCTCCTTGTCGCGTTCGCGACGGACGGCCATTACCTGCGTCAGGACCAACTCGCCATTGCCGCGGCCGCGTCGAACGCCTGGAATACCGAACAATTGAACCCCATGCTTTCCGTGTGGGACGTGAGAGGTCCGCGCCCCTGTCTCGCCGGAGTCTGCGACCTGCCGCTGACCTGCAGGATGACCCAGACGGATTTCGACGCCTTGGCCACTGACTGGGTGGAACGGGCGCGACAGATGTTCTCCCGTTGCCACCAGGTGTTCAAGTTGTAGAAGTGAAAGCCGTGGTGGGCGCAGACCCCTTCCGGGCGCCCACCCATTACCGCCACTATTGGGCGAGTGCCTTTCAGGGCCACGGGGGTGCGCCTTTGGGCCACGGGGGGTTGACCATGAAGCGTTCGCTGTACTGCGTGGTGCTGCTCGGAATGCTGTGCGCGCTGGTGCCGGTGGGATCCGCGGGCGCGGTCGACGACACGACGTGCACGGGGGACTTCGCGGCGCGGCTCGACTGCTGGTCAAGCCGGATCCACGAGGGAACCGTCATGGTCAACCTGAACGACTCGGTGGACTTCGGCGGCCAGAAGGTCCCGAAGGATGTCGCGGAGCGGATAAAGAAGTACCGGGCACGACTGGTGGTCCAGGTGCCCGGAGGACAGCGGTCCACGGGCGAGGGCGGAACGGCGCTGCTCGTCATGGCGAGCGAGCGACTCGTGCATCCGGACGCCGTGATCGAACGGCTGCACCGGCCAGCCGTGCAGCAACTGGAGGACCTGGGCGTCTGCGACCCGAAGAACACCGAGGACCTGTGCGACCTGCTGGCCGTCGCAGGCCGGCAGACAGGCCCGCTCAAGGGCAGTGACCTGATCGGCAAGTACAACACCGGCGACCTCTCCACCCACACGTACTCCATCACCGGCGACCACTCCGGCAACAAGCCGGCCGAGGGCAACACGGCGACCGCGTCGTCCGGTCAGCACAACAACGGGGAACCCGGGGACGGCAAGAGCGGCACCTCGAACGAGGACGGCGTCCCCGACTGGCTCATCGGCGGAATGGGCGCCCTTCTCGTGGTCCTGCTCGCCGCGCTCGTTGCCGTCGTCCACCGCTCCCGCGCCCCGGCAGCGCCCCGCCGGGCCCTCGCCGCGCCCGGCATCGGCGCGCTGCCGACCGCACACGCCCGCGGCAGCGACCCACGAAGCGCCTCCCCCGGCGGCGCCGACGAGAGCACCACCCGGCTGCGTGTCGCGCCGGCGCCCCGCTACGGACGGCAGGTCGGCGCCCGGACGGGCCCGGCCCACACGGCGACCGTACGCACCGCACTGCATCCCCAGGGCTATGTCGAGCTGGACCGCATCCTGTACCGGGCCGTGTGGGCCGAGCCCGGACGGCCGCCGCCCGCACCCGGGGGCCTCGTCGACGTCACCGACGCACGGGAGCGGGACTCCGACGTCCTGTACGCCTTCCCGCCCGCCGCCGGACGGCACGCCAAGGGCGCCCGATGACCACCCGATGACGCACCGGACCCACGCCGGTCCACGCACCGGCTCACGCACCCGGCCCACGCACCGGTCCACCAGGAGAAGCCATGCACAGCGAATACCCGCCCACGATGCCGGCGGAGTACGCCGACATCGAGTTCGAGAACAACGCGCAGCGCCTGCCGCTCGTGCTGTGCCTCGACACCTCCAGCTCCATGGCGGGACCACCCATACAGACGCTCAACAGCGCGCTCATGGAATGGACCCGTGAGCTGCACGACGACGTCAGCCTCAGCTACAGCGTCGAGGTCGCCGTCGTCACCTTCGGCGGACAGGGCGTCGGCTGCTGGCGCGGTCCCCAACTCCTGCCTCCGCGCACCCCGGTGAGCCCCTTCCTGCCGGCGCACATGTTCCAGCCGCCGCAGCTCGGCGCCGCCGGGGTGACCCTGATGACGGAGGCGCTGGAGCTGTCGATGCACATCATCGCGGCCCGCAAGGCCGAGTTGCGCGCCTCCGGACTCCAGTACTACCGGCCGCAGATCTGCCTGGTCACCGACGGACTGCCGACCGACGGCACCGGTCATCTCACCGACTCCTGGCATCGGTTGATCCCGGTGCTCGCCGAGGAGCAGCGCGCCCGCCGCTTCCGGTTGTACGCGATCGGTGTCGGCGGGATCACCGACATGGGGGAGCAGGTGCTCCAGGCGTTCGCGCCGAAGTTCAACGCCCGCCTGCAGGGCTTCCCGTTCCGTGAGCTGCTCCAGATGATGTCCGCCAGCGCGAACGCCGAGCAGAAGGGTGCGGGTGACGAGGTGTTCGAGAAGATCTTCAGCCAGTTCAAGACCCAGCGTCCGGCCTGGGAAACCTGACCGATGGCCGCGACGGACACGCACCGCTCGCCGTGGCGGATCCACGGCATGAGCGTCGAGGGCTACCGGCACCGGCGCCAGGGTCTGCCCTGCCAGGACGCCTGCGCGTACACGGCGACACCGTCCGTGGCGGTCCTCGCCGTCGCGGACGGCGCGGGCAGCAGGCCACGCTCCGAGGAGGGCTCGCGGCTCGCGGTCGACCTGGCCATGGAGCACTTCGGGCGACGGGCCTCCGCTGCCGCCGAATGCCAACCGGGGGCGGCCGTCCACGAGTTGCTGGAGGACGCGTTCCACGACGTCAGCAAGGTGTTCCTCGACCACACCGGCGCCGACGCCGCGGACTTCGCCACCACGCTGACCGTCGTGGTGCTCGCCCCGGGCTGGCTCGGCCATCTCACCGTCGGCGACGGCTTCGTCGTCGTACGGGCGGGAACGGAGGACGGGGAGCGGCAGTTCCATCTGCTGCCGCAGACGGCCGCCGCCAGCGAGTACAGCAACGAGACGGTGTTTCTGACCTCGCCGGACGCGGCCCGCTGGCTGCACACCGACTGCGTCTCCGACGAGGGCATCGACGGCGTCCTGCTGTCCACGGACGGACTCGCACAGGCCGCGCTGGCCCGGCCCGGCACCGGCCCGCAGACCCCCAACACCTCCTTCGTCGACGCCGTGTTCCGCTCCCTCGACAGCCCAGGACCCGTCTCCGACAACGCGCACGAGGGCCTTGCCACCCTGCTCCGCTCGGACCGGCTGACCGCGCTCAACGCCGACGACAAGACCCTGCTCAGGGCCGTGCGCAAAGCGCCGCCGAAGGCGCGGCCATGAGCGGACTCACCGTGTACCTCGACGGGAAACCCGTCACCCTCGCCGAGCTGCCCCTCAAGGGCGGTGGCCAGGCGGCCGTCTACCCGGTCGTCGGCAACGACGGCATCGTCGTCAAGCTCTACCGCGAACCGCCGGGCCCCGAACAGGAACGCCGGCTGACCCGGATGCTCACCATGTCCCCGCTCGCCGCGCGCCCCACCGACAGCTCCCAGCCGCCCGAGCTGGCCTGGCCCACCGCGATCGCCCGCGGCGCGCACGGCGAGTTCCTCGGATACGCCATGCGCCGCTTCGGCGAACCCCAGCACGTCCAGCTCATCGGCCTGTTCACCCGCGCCCAGCGCCTCAAGCTCTTCCCCGACCGGGCCGACTGGCGCTTCCTGCTCGGGGTCGCCTGGAACCTCGCGTTCATGACCGCCCGCATGCACTACGACAACCTCGTCATCGGCGACTTCTCCAGCAGCAACGTGGTGGTCGACGCGAACGGCTTCGTCACCTTCCTCGACTGCGACTCCATCGCCTTCACCGACCCGGTGACCGGCGAGCCCTTCCCGTGCCTGATGCACACCACCGACTACTCGTCCCCCGAACGGCAGGCCGGCGGCCCCGCAACCCGCGCCACCGACGACTTCGCCCTCGCGATCCTCGTCTACCAGCTGCTGACGGCCGGCAACCACCCCTTCGGGGGCGTCCCGCACGAGAGCGCGTCCGAGTCGACCGTCAAGGACAACATCGCCGCGAGCTGCTCCTACGTCGTCCGCCCCGAGCTGGTCGTCATCCCGCGCGGCACCATCGACCCCACCGTGCTCCCCTCCGACCTGCTCACCCTGGCCCGTGCCGCCTTCGGCGCCGGTGTCCTCTCCCCGGCGGCCAGGCCCCCGGCGGAGGCCTGGCTGCGCGCCCTCGACAAGGAGCGCTCCCAGGTCCGGGTCTGCCCGAACCGGCCGCTGCACACCTACGGCTCCCATCTGCAGCACTGCCCCTGGTGCACCCGGGCCGCGCTCACCGGCCACGACGTGTTCAACGGGCCGCCGCCCCGGTCGGTGCCGGCGCCGGACGTCCCTCGACCCGGACCGTCCGAGAAGCGGTTCGGGGCCCTGAAGACCGTGCTTCTGGTGGCGGTCGTCGTGCTGGTCGTGGTGGTCGCGGCAGTGGTGGGGGCGAGGATCAACTGACCGGCGTCAGCCGGAGCGTCCCCGGTCCTCCAGATACCGCGTGTGCGACTCCTGCCGCCGGGCCTCCGTCTCCCGCAGCGCGACGGCGAGCCGGTCGGCCTCCTCGTGCAGCAGCGTCAACTGCCGTTCCAGATGGCGTTCCGGCGGTTCGGTGCCGGGCGTCAGCCGGGTCCACCAGCGGGTGCGTACGAAGGTGTCGACGGCCTCCGGGATGTCCTGCCGCACGGCACGGGACAGCGCGTGGATGCCCTCCGGGTCCTGCGCGAGCACCGCGGCGACCCAGCCGGGGTCCAGCAGTGCGGTGAGGAGTTCGGTCAGCTCGGTGAGACGGCCGGCGGCGGCGGGCGGCAGGTCGACACCGGCGAGGTACTCCCGCAGGGTGGCGAAGTCGCCCCGCAGCTCGTCGAGTTGGGCGGACGGGTCGGGGAAGTCCGGCAGCGGCGGCCGCTCCGGCGGGGCGAGGAGGGCGCCCGCGCCGTAGAGCCCGGCGACGACGACGGGCCAGTACACGCCCGCGAGCCCGGTGAAGGTCAGTGCGAGGCCCGCGAGCCCGCAGGCGCTGCCGGTGAGGTTCTTGCGGGACTCCAGATACCTCAGGGGGCTTCTACTGGTAGGCACGGATCTCCTCGAAGGCGCCGTCGAGCGAGCCCTTCCGGGCGTCGAAGAGACGGCCGCCGGTCAGCTCGGCGATGTGCTGGAGCTCGGCGCGGTCGGAGTCGCCGAACAGGATCGGGAAGACGGGGATCTCCCGCTGCCCGCCCGGCAGCCGCTCGTAGAAGGCGTCGAACTCCGAGGGGCTCGCGCCCTTGGTGTTCTCCCCGTCGGTCATCAGCACGATCGACGTGAACGTGTCGTCGTCGGCGCCCAGATGCTCGTACGCCTTCTCCAACGACGTGTAGACGGCGGTGTCGCCCGAGGCGTCGAGGGCCTCGGTGTCCTTGCGGATCGCGGCCAGTCCCGACTTCGGGTCCTGAGGTCGCACCACATGGGTGCGGACGCTCTTGACCCCCGACCCGAACGGCATCAGCGTCACCTCCTCGCGGTCGCGGAAGTCGCCGGTCAGGTCGGTGAGCGACTTCTTCAGCCGGTCGAGGCGGTCGCCGCGCATCGAGCCCGAGGTGTCGAGGACGTAGACGGTCCGCGACGGGCGGCGCAGCTTGTTCTCGTACGAGTCGAGAAGCCGGTCGGCGACCGACCGGCTGCCGGGGAAGGGGAGTTCGCGACGCCGGCTCGTGTCGAGTCCGGGCGCCGGGGCGACGGAGGCGACGACCGGGCGGCGCAGCGTGGTCTCGGTGATCCGCCGCTGGACGTCCGGGGTGCGCAGCGCCTCGGTGAGGCGGCGGACCGTGTCGCGGGTGTCCTGGCTGGTGGCGGTGAGGGAGGAGAGCGGGTAGTCGGCGGTGACGACGCCGTCGCGGGGCCGGATGACGGTCAGCCCCTTCATGCCCCGCAGGACCGACTCGTAGTTGAGCAGGGCGTCGACGGTCCCGCGGCGCTCGTACGCCGTCGCCAGCCAGCCCGAGGACCCCGACGTCAGCTTCTGCCCCTTGAAGAACGCCTTCAACTGCGGGGTCGCCTTGTCCACGTCCGTGTCCGTCAGTGCGGACTGGGCGCCGGACAGGCCCGAGGCCACCGAAATCAGGGTGGAGAAACCGGAGTTGGAGCGGGCCGGGTCGGTCATGCCGTACGTCAGCTTCCCGTCCGCCACCGCCTTCTCGACCTGTGACCAGGTGACGAGGTCCGGCTTCCAGCCCAACTCCCGCACGATGTCCGGCTTGACGCCGATTGCGACCGGGCTGGACATGACGGGCGTCTCGGAGAGCACCTTCTTCGCGGCGTCCGGGCGCAGCCGCAGATAGTCGTTGGAGGACAGCCACAGCGCGTCGTACGCGCCGTCCGCCCTGCCCCCGGCGAGCAGGTCCACGGCGGTGAGGGTGCCCATGTACGTGGGCTTCACCCTGATGCCGGTGTCCTTGCGGATGCGTTCGAGGATCGGCGCCATGTCGCTGAGTTCGCTGGAGGCGAGGATGCGCAGGGTGCCGGGCTCGGGGGCCCCGGACGAGCCCGGGCCGGTGTGTCCCTCAGCGGTGCAGGCCGTCAGCAGGGCGAGGGCCGCGAGGGCGGTGACACGCAGTCTCACGGAGTGCCCCCTTCGAGGGCGCTCTGGGCGCGGCTGCGCTCCAAGTAGCCGGTCGCGTGCTGGAGTTCGGCCGTCAGGGACTCCACCGTGGCCGCCATGGTCTCGGTGGCCTGCGCCTTGTACGTGTCGATCGCGTCGAGCGTGCGGTAGATCGACTGGAAGGCGGTGCGCAGGGTCTCCGCGCCCACGGCCGGGTCGGCGGCGATCCGCTGGATCTCCCCGGACTGCGTGGCGAGCATCTCCGCGTTGCCCCGGATCAGCTCCTCCGTCGTCCCGCGCAGGGCGTTGACCTGGTCGACGACCTTGCGCTGGTTGTCGAGCGCGGAGGCCAGCATCACGGAGATGCGCAGTGCGGAGACCGTCGTGGTGGCCGCCCGGTCGACGCCCTTGATCAGCTCGTCGTTGTTGCGGCGTACGACGTCCATGGCCAGGTAGCCCTGGGCGCACACGGCGAGCTGGGTCAGCAGGTCCTGGTGCTTCTGGCGGACGGGAAAGAGCACGTCGGCGCGGAGGCTGTCCGCCTGCGCCGGGTCCTGGGTCTCGACCTGGGTGATGTGCTGCTCGACCGCCGTGTCCAGGGCCTGGGTGAGGACGACGTACTCCTGGAGCTTGCCCATCGTCTCCCAGAGGCGGACGCGCTCGGTCCCGAGCGCCGCGTTGTCGCGCCGCAACTCGTCCTGGCCGCCCCGCAGCGAGCCCACGATCTTGTTCAACGTGCCTTGTGCGGAGGCGTACTTGGCGACGTGGTCGCGCAGCTTGTTGCCGCCCGGGAGCCGGGAGAGGAACTTGCGGCCCTTGTTCGCGGACAGGTCCCGCGGGTCCAGGTCCTCGACCACGCGCCGGAGTTCGACGAGCGAGCCCGCGACGTGCGACTGGGCGTCCTCGCCCTTGCCCGGCAGGCTGCGGATCGTGCGCTCCAGCATGCGGTTGGACTGCGCGGCGGCTCCCCGCATCTCGCCCGCGCCCAGGCCCGCGATCTCGCCGACCTTGCCGGCGAACTCGGGGGAGCGGGCGTCCAGAGCGGCGAGCCCGCCCACGTACTCCTCGGCCCGCCGCGCCATCTCGTCGTGCACGGCCGGGTCGACGGGCACCAGGCCCCCGGCCTTCTCGCGCGGCACGGGCGTCACGGCCTCGGGCGGTGTGAGAGTGAAGGTGTCCTCGGTTGTCATGTGGTGCTGTCCCCCTACTGATTCCCGGCCCGGCGCGCCATCTCGTGCAGCACCTTGGAGGCGGGCACGGGCGCTTGCCGGACGCCGGTCAGCGTCTGGTTGAGATACGTGGTGTGGCCGGCGGTGGCCGCCGTGAACTCCGCGGTCGCGCCCTGCGGCCGGAACCCGTGCCGTACGGCGAGCTTGCGCAACACCGGGTCGGTGCTGAGGAGTTCACCGAGGGCCCGGCCCTGCGGCGTCAGCGGTACGACCGTGTGGTCGCTGTTCGCCGTGGTGTCGGGGTAGAGGACCGTGAGGTCGTCGACGCGCCGGCCCTGGGTGAGCAGGGAGGCGACCTGCGACTCGTACACGAGGACGAGCGGGTTGCCCGCGCCGCTGACGAAGTCCCTGAACGCCGCGTCCGTGCTGGTCTGCTGTGCCCCCTGGACGCTGATCAGTTTCCGCATCAGGGGCGCCGTACGGTCGATCGCGGCGCTGTCCGCGGCCACGCGCCCGCCGTCGGCGACGTACGAGGCCGCGGCGAGGTAGAGCGCGCCGGAGTTGGAGCTGCGGGGGTCGGTGCTGGCGATGTAGAGCGTGCCGCTCAACTCACCGTGCCTGTCCGCCCCCTTGAGCTGCTGCCATGTCCGGTCGTGCTCGGCCGCCTTCAGGTACTCGGCCATCTTCAGCGTGCCGGTGCCCTTGCCCGCGCTCGCCAGTCCGTTGGTCTCCAGCACCTCGGCGGCGCTGCGGTGGGCCACGACGACGAGCGGCGAGTAGAAGGGCCGCGGCAACGGCTGCCGTACGTGGTACTTGGCGGCGAGCTCGTCGGCGGGCGCCTTGCTGGACGGAAACGCGAAGTCGTACCCCTTGAGGTTCAACCCCTCCATGGCCCACGACCCGGAGGTCTCCGTCTTCACGGTGTAGCCCTTGGCAGCGAGGGCCTTCACCACGTCGGGATCGGCGAAGAACTCCGCCTTCTCCGATCCGATCACTCCTTGCACGGTCTTCGTTGCCGTGCTCTTGTCCTGACCATCGCGGCCTGCGACGACGGCTGCTACCACTCCGCCGATCAACAGCACCGCCAGGACGATCCCTGCGATACGTCTCACACCGGGAGAGTGCGCCTCGGAACGGAACGTTCCCCAGGGCGGGGGTGAACGCTGGGTGACACCCTGATCCCGGTATGCAACGGGAACCGGGAGTTCCCGTTGAGCGGGCGACAGGGCCTGGGGGACTGTGGCGCCCGGTCCGCGCGTCGCTGCGGGTGCACGCGGACCGGGGCCGTTCGGGGGAGCCCTCGGGCTCAGTGCGCCGCGAGTTCGCGGGGGTCGCCGGCCGCCGCGTGGGCGTCCATGCGCTCGGCGGCGAGGATCGCGGCCGCCGTGTCCGCGCGGGACGCGGCGACGAGCAGGGCGCGGCCGGCGAGGGCGTGGGCGCGCTCGTGGAGGGCGGCGGCGCGCGGTTCGGCGACCGCCGACGACCGCACCGGCGGCAGCCCGGCGCGCAGCCGGGCCACCTGCGACGCGAGCCGCTCGGCGGCGGCGTCAAGGTCGTCGGAGGGGGCGAGTGCGCGCAGTTCGTCCGTCACCGCCAGCAGTGCGGCGAGGTGACCGGCGAGCTGGATGTCCAGCTCCTCCTCGCGCGACCGGTGGGGGAAGTCCGAGGGGGTGCCGGCCATCGTGTGGACCGACTTGGTGCGGATCGGCTCGTACATGGGATGGCCTCCTGTGCTGACAGGAAACCATCCTAGCTTAGATTCTGTCTAAAGTTGAGAGAAGTCGGAAAGCGCCGGGCTTCCGGGGTGTCCGAGGGCTACGCCTGTCCGTAGCCGTCCAGGAAGTTCCCGATCCTGGTCACCGCGTCGGTCAGGTCCCCGACCGTCGGCAGCGTGACCACGCGGAAGTGGTCCGGCTCGGGCCAGTTGAAGCCCGTCCCCTGGACGACCATGATCTTCTCGCGGCGCAGCAGGTCGAGGACGAGCTGCCGGTCGTCCTTGATCTTGAAGACGTTCGGGTCCAGCCGCGGGAACAGGTACAGCGCGCCCTTCGGTCGTACACAACTCACGCCCGGGATCTGCGTCAGCAGGTCGTAGGCGACGTCCATCTGCTCCTTGAGCCGCCCGCCGGGCAGGACCAGGTCGTTGATGGTCTGACGTCCGCTCAGCGCGGCGACCACCCCGTGCTGGCCCGGCATGTTCGCGCACAGCCGCATGTTCGCGAGGATCGTCAGGCCCTCGATGTAGGACTCGGCGTGCGCCCGCGGGCCCGAGATCGACATCCAGCCGACCCGGTAGCCCGCCACCCGGTACGCCTTGGACATCCCGTTGAAGGTGAGTGTCAGCAGGTCGGGGGCGATCGCCGCGGTCGGCGTGTGCGTCGCGCCGTCGTACAGGATCTTGTCGTAGATCTCGTCCGAGCAGACCAGGAGGTTGTGGCGGCGGGCGATGTCGGTCAGCCCGCGCAGCATCGCCTCGTCGTACACCGCACCCGTCGGGTTGTTCGGGTTGATGATGACGATCGCCTTGGTGCGGTCGGTGACCTTGCGCTCGATGTCCGCGAGGTCGGGCATCCAGTCGGACTGCTCGTCGCAGCGGTAGTGCACCGCCGTACCGCCGGACAGGGAGACGGCCGCCGTCCACAGCGGGTAGTCCGGCGCCGGGATCAGCACCTCGTCCCCGTCGTCGAGGAGGCCCTGCATGGCCATCACGATCAGCTCGGAGGCGCCGTTGCCGACGAAGACGTGCTCGACGTCCGTCTCGATGCCGAGGGTCTGGTTGTGCATCACGACGGCCCGGCGCGCCGCGAGCAGGCCCTTCGCGTCGCCGTAGCCGTGCGCCGACGAGACGTTGCGGAGGATGTCCTCCAGGATCTCGGGCGGGCACTCGAACCCGAACGCGGCCGGGTTGCCGGTGTTGAGCTTGAGGATGCGGTGCCCCGCTGCCTCCAGCCGCATCGCCTCCTCGAGAACCGGCCCCCGGATCTCGTAGCAGACATTGGCGAGCTTCGTGGACTGGATCACCTGCATGTCCGTGAGCTTACGGCCGCGTAACGCTCGGCGGGGCGTGTTTTTCACCACGTGAGACGTGGCGTTTTGGGCCGTTATCTTCCCTCGCTACGCCGCAAGCCCTTCCTCTCCCTACAATGCGCCGCCATGTCGCAGCAGACCGGTGAGCCGCAGGGTGCGCCGAACGTGTACCACCCCTACCCCGACAGCCGGACGGCGCCGGCCTATGAGGCGTACGCGGATCCGGCCGCCGCGCACGGCTGGCAGGGCGCGTACGACGACGGGGCGTACGCCGGTGGCGCGCAGGACGCGGACACGGCGCCGATGCCGGTGTACGACGACGGGTCCGGGGCGGAGTCCGGCCAGGTCGAGGGCGATGGCGCCGGCCGAGCCGAAGGTCGAGCCCAGGGCCGCGGTGGCGGTCATCGGCGTGCCCCCGCCCGCGCTCGTGGGGGACGGCCGGACCGCCGCCGCGGCCGTGACCGGACCGTGCGCCGTGCGGTGATCGGTGCCTGCGCGGTCTGCGCCGCTCTGGTCGTCGCCGGGGCCGCCGGACTCTTCGACTCCAGGCCCTCCGGCAGTCCGGCGCCCTCGTCGCGGAGCGCGGAGGGCGAGGAGGGCGCGGACGGCAAGGCCGGTGGTACGCCGGGTGCGGGGGAGTCCTCGTCGGCGGCGCGGCAGTCCGATCCGGGCGGCGGCGCGACCGCCTCCCCCTCCGATGCCGCCGTCGCCTCGCAGGGGCCGAGCGGCGGTGCGAGCGGTTCGGCGACGCCCGGCGAGTCCCGGGAGCCCGCCGGCCCCTCGGGTGCGGCGACGGCGTCGGCCGCCGCCACGGCATCGGCGACCACCGCGGCTCCGGCCGCGAGCGAGTCGTCCAAGGGGCGCGGCCGCGGCCGGCCTGCGACCAAGGGCCCGAGGTGAGCGGCCCCGCGTGACCCGGCCGCCCGCGGGCGGTGCCCGGCGCCGGGACGGGTCCGGCCCCGGTCCGCAAGAAGTGCGGCGCCGCACCGTCGGCCCGTACGGATATTTCCGGCCTTGCCGCCCCGGGCCGGAAAAGCTTGTCCGCGGCGGCTGGAAACAACTCCTTGTTCCCTGCCGCCCCTCCCTTCACAATGCGCATGTCAAAACTGGATGTGGCCGGAAGACCTCCGGCTGCTCAAGTCGCAAGAGGGGACCCCCACATGAGAAAGCCTCTCGTCGCCACGCTCTTCGCCCTGGTGATCACCGGGGCGGGCATGGCTCCCGCGGTCGCGGCGCCCGTGTCCGCGCCCGCCGCGGTCAAGGCCGACGTCAGACCGGCCGCGGCGACCGCGCCCACGCTCAAGGCCGTCAACTTCGCCGGCACCGTCTCGCTCAGCAACTGCTCCGGCTCCGTCGTCCGCTTCCCGGGCTCCGCGGACACCGACCCCGCGCTGGTGATGACGAACGGCCACTGCCTGGAGACCGGCTTCCCCGAGCCCGGCGAGGTCATCGTCGGCCAGGCGTCCAGCCGCAGCTTCGGTCTGCTCAACGCCTCGGCCACGAGGGTCGGCACGCTGCGCGCGAGCAAGGTCGCGTACTCGACGATGACCGACACCGACGTCACGATCTACCAGCTCACCACCACGTACGCGCAGATCAAGAGCTCGTACAACATCAGCGCGCTCACGCTCCAGGACACACATCCGGTCGCCGGGACCGCCATCACGGTCGTCTCCGGGTACTGGAAGCGGACGTACGCCTGCAACGTCGACGGCTTCGTCTACCGCCTCAAGGAGGGCGACTGGACCTGGAAGGACTCGCTCCGCTACACCTCCGCCTGCCAGACCATCGGCGGCACCTCGGGCTCGCCGGTCATCGACAACGCCACCGGCAAGGTCGTCGCCGTCAACAACACCGGCAACGAGGACGGCCAGCGCTGCACCGAGAACAACCCCTGTGAGGTCGACGCCAACGGCAATGTGACCGTCCGCGAGGGCATCAACTACGCCGAGGAGACCTACCAGATCGCCGCGTGCTTCGGGGCCGGCAACAAGCTCGACCTGAGCCGCAGCGGGTGCACCCTGCCCAAGCCGTAGCCCTAAGCGACCCCGGGGAAGTTCAGGCACGCCCCCACGCCGCCCGGCACGCCCTCTCGCCGCACCGGCCAAAGGCCCAAGTAGCTCCGCTACGAGGGCCTTCGTCCGGCACGCCGAGAGCACGCACCGAACGACGCGGGAACGCACCCGTACTTCCCCGGAGCCGCTTGGGGGCGGGTGTTCACCGAGGTGACCGGCGGACCGCCCGCCCCGCCAGCACGTCCGTCCGACGCCCGTCCTCCATCACGAAGCGACCGTCGACCAGGACGTGTGGAATGCCGCTCGGCAGGGTGCGCGGTGCCTCGAACGTCGACCCGGCCGCGACCGTGTCCGGGTCGAAGAGGACGAGGTCGGCGCGGTATCCCTCGCGCACCAGCCCGCGGTCCGCGAGGCGCAGCCGGGCCGCCGGGCGCGAGGTGAGGTGGGCGACGCACTCCTCCAGCGACAGGATGCCCAACTCCCGTACGTAGTGGCCGAGATAGTGCGGGAAGGTGCCGTACGCGCGCGGGTGCGGCTTGTCGCCCTGGAGGATCCCGTCGGAGCCACCGGTGTGCACCCGGTGCCGCATGATCGCGCGGACGTTCTCCTCGTGCCCGACGTGCTGGAGGATCGTCGGGCCGAGCCCGTCCTCGACGAGCAGCCGGCGGGCGGTCGTCCACGGGGCCTCGCCGCGCAGGTCGGCCGACTCCCGGACGGTCCGGCCGACGTACGACGCGAGCGCGGGGTCGCTCACCCCGGAGATCTCGATCGTGGCCCAGTCGATCGGCACGCCGTGGCAGCCGTCCGCGCCGATCACCTCCATGTGGTGCCGGATCCGCTCGGCGCTCCCGTCGTCCCTCAGCCGTGTGAGGACCGCCGCCGGGCCGCCCTCGCTCGCCCAACTGGGCAGCATGGCCGCGAGGGTGGTGCAGCCGGGCGTGTACGGGTAGGTGTCGAGGCTGATGTCCGCGCCGTCGGCGAGCGCCTTGTCGAGGAGGGCGAGCAGATCGGGCGCCCTGCCCTCGTTCACACCGAAGTTCATGGTGGCGTGCGCGAGATGCAGCGGGCAGCCCGCCTCGCGGGTGAGGGCCACCATCTCCTCGTACGCCTCCAGGGCGCCCGCGCCGTAGGAGCGGTGGTGCGGGCAGTAGTAGCCGCCGTACTCGGCCACCACCCTGCACAGCTCGGTGAGTTCGGCGTCCTTGGCGTACATGCCGGGCGTGTACGTCAGCCCGGACGACATGCCGACGGCGCCCTGCTCCATGCCCTCGGCGACCAGCCGCCGCATCCGGTCCAGCTCCCCGGGCGTCGCCTCGCGGTCCTCCCAGCCGACGGCGAGCATGCGGACGGTGCCCTGGGGGATCAGATAGGCCGCGTTGACGGCGATCCCCTGATCCAGTCGGTCCAGGTACTCGCCCACCGAGCGCCAGTCGAAGTCGATGTCGTCGCCGTGGCCGTTCCAGCCGGTGATCGCCCGGCGGACCTCGGCCAGGGTGCGGTCGTCGACGGGGGCGTACGACAGCCCGTCCTGGCCCAGCACCTCCAGGGTGACCCCCTGCGCGGCCTTCGCGCTGTGGTCCGGGTCCCGGAGCAGGGCGAGGTCGCTGTGGGCGTGCATGTCGACGAAGCCGGGGGAGAGGACCAGGCCCTCGGCGTCCACCTCGCGGCGCGCCGTGGGGCGCAGACAGCCCGCCGCCGCGGCCTCCTTGACGATGGCGACGATCCTGCCGTCGTCGATCACCACGTCGGCGCGGTACGACGGCTCACCGCTGCCGTCCACGACGTCCGCGTCCCGGATGACGAGCTCCTCCACGGCCCCTCCTAGAAGTACGTGCGGATGTAGTCGACGACGGTGCCGTCCGCCTCGACCAGCGGGATCAGCTGCCACTTGTCGAAGGACGTGCACGGGTGGGACAGGCCCATGCCCAGCCAGTCGCCCACCTCCAGATCGGCCTGTGGCGTCGTGCGCAGCCAGGCGTGCTGGTCGGAGAGGGCGGTCACGGAGACCCCGGTGGCCGGGCGCTCGGCACCGTCCCGGCGTACCACCTGCGCGAGCGGCAGGTCCAGGTCGTACGCCGCGTCGCGCTTGCCCGCGTTGACGAAGGCCTGCTCGGGGGAGGGGCGGGAGACGACCTGCGCCCAGAGGCGGAAGGCGGGGTGCAGCGCGCCCTCCTCCGGGACGCGGGTGAACGGTGTCAGCTTGCGGTAGTGGCCGTCGTCGTGCGAGACGTAGGCGCCCGAGCGGAGCAACTTCAGGACGGGCAGGGAGAGTTCGGGGATCTCGGCGAAGACGTCGGCCACCGCGTCGAACCAGGCGCTGCCGCCCGCGCTGACGACGATCTCCTCGACGCCGCTCGCGGTGAAGCGACCCGCCTTGTCGAAGTCCGCGGCCAGGGCGGTCAGCCGGCGCAGCCAGGCGTGCACGCGCTCGGGGTCGGCCCGCGGCACCTCGCCCTCGTAGCCGGCGACGCCGACCAGCCGGAGCGTCGTCGCCCGGGCCACCGCGTCCGCGATCACCGCGCACTCCGCCTCCGTTCGGACGCCGGTGCGCGCGCCTTCGCCGGCGGCGAGTTCCACGACGACGTCGAGGGGGCGGGGCGTCCCGCGCAGCGCGGCGTCCATCAGCTCGACGCCGCGCACGGAGTCGACGTAACAGATGAAGCGGAAGTCCGCGTCCTCGGCCAGCTCCGCGGCGATCCAGCGCAGCGCCGCCGCGTCGACGAGTTCGTTCGCGAGGAAGATCCGGTCGATGCCGAACTCCCGTGCCACGCGCACCTGGTGGGGCACGGCGAGCGTGATGCCCCAGGCGCCGTGCTCGATCTGGCGGCGGAAGAGCTGCGGGGCCATCGAGGTCTTGCCGTGCGGCGCGAAGACGAGGCCGTGGCGGGCCGCGTACGTCTCCATGAGTTCCAGGTTGTGCCGCAGGCGTTCGGCGGAGAGGGCGAGGACGGGGGTGGTGAAGCCGTCCGTGAAGAGGTTCCGGCGCTGGGCGGCCAGCGCGCCGACGGTCAGGCCGTCCGCGTCCGGCGGGAGGCCCTTGAAGCGGTGGTCGACGCGCTCCGCCGCCAGGCGGGCGAGTGCTTCCTGGGACTCAGCGGGGCTGCCGGCTGCCATGAAGTCTCCCTGATGAGGTCAGTTGCATCATGTGCAACGCTCATTGCGTGTAGTGCTCACTGCTGTCTAACATCTCGGCCAACGCAGGGTCAACGGTGTCGTTGGCCCCGAGAACCGGGAGACCGAACCATCGTGACCACCAACGGACCCGCAGATGCCGCGCCCCACGACGCTTTCGACGTCGTGGCGCTCGGCGAGTCCATGGTCACGTTCCTCCCCTCCCGGCCCGGCCGCCTCGCCGACGTGCCGTCCTTCGGCCGCGGGATCGGCGGCGCCGAGTCCAACGTGGCCTGCGTGCTCGCCTCCGCCGGGCACACGGCGCGCTGGATCGGCCGGGTCGGCGACGACGGGTTCGGCGACCACCTGGTGGAGACGATCGCCTCGTACGGCGTCGACACCTCCGCCGTACGCCGCGATCCTGCCCGCCCGACCGGGATCTACTTCCGCACGGCGGGCGACCGCGCGAGCGACGCCCACGAGGTGGCGTACTACCGGGCCGGATCCGCCGCCTCCGCGATGGCCGCGGACAACGTGGACCTGGCCGCCGTCCGCGCGGGCCGCGTCCTGCACCTGTCCGGCATCACGGCAGCCCTGTCCGCCGACTGCCTGGCCCTGATGCGGGAGCTCACCACCCGCGGACCGGGCCGCCCGCTCGTCTCCTTCGACGTCAACCACCGCCCCGGACTCTGGCGGGACGGCGAGGCCCCACGCGTCCTGCTCGGCCTCGCGCGCGGCAGCGACCTCGTCTTCGTGGGCGAGGACGAGGCCGAGGCGGCGTGGGGCGTCACGGGCGGCCCGGCCGCGGTGCGCGCCCTGCTCCCCGAGCCGCGCGTGCTGGTCGTCAAGGAGGGCGCACGGGGCGCCACCCTCTTCGACGGCGACACCGCCACCTTCGTCCCCGCCCTGCACGTCGACGTCGTCGCCCCCGTCGGCGCCGGGGACGCCTTCGCCGCCGGGTTCCTGTCCGCGACCCTTCGTGGGCTGTCCGCCCGGGAGCGGCTCCGGCACGGGCACCTCATGGCCGCTGCCGCGCTCACGGTCGCCGGTGACCTCGGTACGCCGCCGGGCCGGGACCACGCCGACCGGCTGGCCGCTCTCGACGAGGGGGCGTGGGAGACACTTCGACTCGGCCCCGGCTGGACCGAAGCCGTATCGCGGGCCACGGAGGAGGTACGCATCCCATGAGCCAGACCGTCGACCGAGCGCTGAGCATCCTGCCGCTGCTCGCCGAGGGACCCGCCGATCTCGGGCAGGTCGCCGAACGCCTCGGCGTCCACAAGTCCACGGCGCTCCGGCTCCTGCGCACCCTGCACGAGCACGGACTCGTCTACCGCCAGTCCGACCAGCGCTACCGCCTCGGCGCCCGGCTCTTCGCCCTCGCCCAGGAAGCCGTCGAGAACCTGGACATCCGCGAGATCGGCCACCCCCATCTCGTACGCCTCAACGAGCAGTGCGGGCACACCGTGCACCTCGCGGTGTACGAGGAGGGCGAGGTCCTCTACATCGACAAGGTGGAGAGCCGCTACCCCGTGCGCATGTACTCACGGATCGGCAAGCCCGTCGCCATCACCGTCGCCGCCGTGGCGAAACTCCTCCTCGCCGACCTCCCCGAAGCCGAGCGCCGCGCCCTCGCCGAGAAGTTCGACTACCCCATGTACACGGCCCGTTCGATCCCCAACGCCGCCGCTTTCGTCCGGGAGTTGGCGACGGTGCGCGAACAGGGCTGGGCCACCGACCTCGGTGGCCACGAGGAGTCCATCAACTGCGTGGCCGCCCCGATCCGCGGTGCCGACGGCCGTGTCGTCGCCGCGATGTCCCTCTCCGCACCCAACGTCGTCGTCACCGCCGACGAACTCCTCACGCTGCTCCCACTGGTCCGCCGCACGGCGGACGCCATCAGCGGTGAGTACTCCGGCCGCACCCCGACCAAGGAAGCCCCACAGGAATGACAGACAAGATCGCCCTCACCCCGAAGACCCACACCACCCCGCCCGCCAAGTTCTCGCACGGCGTCAGGAAGGGGAACGTCCTCCAGGTCGCCGGCCAGGTCGGCTTCCTGCCCGCCGAGGAGGGCAGGCCGCCCACGCCCGCCGGGCCCACCCTGCGCGAGCAGACCCTCCAGACCCTCGCCAACGTCAAGGCCATCCTCGAGGAGGGCGGGGCGAGCTGGGACGACGCGATGATGATCCGCGTCTACCTCACGGACGTCGACCACTTCGCCGAGATGAACGGCATCTACAACACCTACTTCGAGGAGCAGGGCCTCACCGCGCCCCCCGCCGCCCGCACGACCGTGTACGTCGGTCTGCCCGCCGGACTCCTCGTCGAGATCGACGTCCTCGCCGTCCTCGGCTGACGGTCACTCAACTCCCGCACCCCGTACGACATCACGGCGCGGCGTCCCCCACCCCCGGGGCGCCGTGCCGCGATCCCCCCTGCCCGAAAGCGCCATGCATTTAAGAAGAGGACCCCCGAATGTCCTATCCGCTCGCAGCCACACCCCCAGCCGTCGAGACCCCACCGCACACCGGCGGACTGCTCCTCCTCGTCGACGGCACCGCCGGACTGCTCACGCTCGCCGCCCTCGGTATCGCGCTTCTCCTCTTCCTGATCATCAAGGTCAGACTCCAGCCGTTCGTGGCCCTGCTCGGCGTCTCCATAGCCGTCGGCCTGGGAGCCGGGCTCTCGGTCACCGAACTCTTCGGCACCGTCCAGCGCTCGACGGCTGTCTCCGTCATCGAGACCGGCATGGGCGGCATCCTCGGCCACGTCGCGATCATCATCGGCCTCGGCACCATGCTCGGCGCGATCCTCGAAGTCAGCGGCGGCGCCGAGGTGTTGGCGTCCCGGCTGCTCAACCTCTTCGGCGAGAAGCGCGCGCCGCTCGCCATGGGCCTCACCGGCCTGATCTTCGGCATCCCGGTCTTCTTCGACGTCGGCATCTTCGTCCTCGCGCCCATCGTCTACGCCGCCGCCAAACGCTCCGGCAAGTCGATCCTGCTCTACTGCCTGCCCCTGCTCGCGGGCCTGTCGATGACGCACGCGTTCCTGCCGCCGCACCCCGGCCCGGTCGCTGCCGCCGGACTGCTCCACGTCGACCTCGGCTGGGTCATCCTCATGGGCATCGTCTGCGGCCTGCCCGCCGTGGCCGCCGCCTGGGGCTACTCGGCCTGGATCGGCAAGCGGATCTTCGTCGCCGTACCGCAGGACATGGTGGAGGCCGCGGCCGAGTCACGGCTCGCGGTCATCGAGGAGCAGCGGGCCTCCGGGGTCGAGCCGCGCGAGAAGCCGGTCCCGCTCGGCACGGTCCTCGGCATCATCGGTACGCCGCTGGTGCTGATCCTCGCCGCCACCTTCTCCTCCATCGCGCTGGACCCCTCCACGGGCCGCTCGGTCATCGAGTTCTTCGGCAGCCCCTTCGTGGCGCTGACGATCGCGCTGCTCCTCGCGTACTACCTCCTCGGCATCCGGCGCGGCTGGTCCCGCAAGTCCCTGGAGAGGGTGTCGACCTCGTCCCTCAAGCCGGTCGGCAACATCCTGCTGGTCGTGGGCGCGGGCGGCATCTTCGGCGCCGTACTGAAGGCGAGCGGAGTGGCGCAGGCCCTCTCGGACACCTTCAACGACGTCGGCCTGCCGGTGGTCGTCCTCGCCTACCTGCTCTCCGTCGTCCTGCGGGTCGCCCAGGGCTCGGCGACGGTCGCCATCGTCACGACGGCCGGCATCGTCGCCCCGCTCCTCGCCGAGGGCCACCACTCGCAGGCCTTCACCGCCCTCGTCATCATGGCCATCTCGGCGGGCTCCATCTTCGCCTCGCACGTCAACGACGGAGGCTTCTGGATGGTCGCCAAGTACTTCGGCATCAGCGAGCGCGACACCCTGAAGACCTGGACGGTCCTGGAGAGCGTGCTGTCGGTGGTCGGCTTCGCGGTGGCGGCGCTGCTGAGCGTGTTCGTGTAACGGCCGCATAGCTAAATGGGGGCTGGCTGTGTCCGACACAGGATCTTCGACCATACTTCGCGCTGTGGAGCAGCGCATAGGTTCGAAGAGCCAGCCCCTGGACGCCGCCGCGGTCAACCCGGCGTACGTCCCCGGGCTCACGTCGCCCGTGTCCGCCGACCTGAAGAAGGCGAAGCCGGAGGATTCCGCCGAGCCGGAAGAGTCCGTCGAGCCCGACGAGGCGGCACCGGCTGAGGACGAGGTCTCCGAGGAGGCCCCCGCCGAGGTGGAGGAGGCTTCCGCCGAGGCGGAGGAGACCTCTCCCGAAGAGGAGGACGAGGAGGAGGCCGTCGAGGGTCCCGTCTTCGAGGCCTCCGACCGGCGCGCGAGGATGCTCGCCGACCACCGGGGCGTACGGCTCTTCCTGGACGACCAGGAGTGCGAGTTCCGCTGGGACGAGATCGGCGCCGTCGAGACGGAGACCCCGCGCTTCGGGAAGCGGTTCACGATCACCGTGTACACGCCCGAGAAGCGCTGGTACCCGATCGAGATCGAGGCGAGCGCCCGCAGCCGCTTCCAGGAGTGGGAGTCCGAGCTGGACGCGGTCCTGGACGCCTACTTCGAGGACGGTGACTCGCAGGACGCGGACGCGGACGCCGAGACGGAGGCCGACGCCGAGGCCGAGGTGGAGACCAAGGCCGAGGTGGAGACCAAGGCCGAGGACGACGAGGCGTAAAGGGCGCGGGGAACTGCGCGGCCGGCCACAACGGCCCCGCAGCTCCCCGACAACCGATCAACTCCGGTCAGCTCAGCTCAGCTCGGCTCAACCCGGCTGAGCCCTAGCTGCAGTACTGGGCCTCCTTGCCGATGGACCGGTACATGCAGTCGGCGTTCTCCAGGAGCTGCAGCACGGCGTCCCGGTTGCGGGAGGTCTCCCGCTCGATGACCTCGTCGGGCGGGTAGAAACCGCCGCCGGA
The DNA here is from genome assembly GCF_052543295.1 of Streptomyces sp. SAS_270. Lineage (NCBI taxonomy): Bacteria > Bacillati > Actinomycetota > Actinomycetes > Kitasatosporales > Streptomycetaceae > Streptomyces > Streptomyces sp. SAS_270. Next base: position 80,327 of record NZ_JBMNDS010000014.1, on the reverse strand, counting down.
GCTGGACGTCGGGTACATCTCGAAGGTGTAGTCGAAGATCTTCTGGCTGCCCCAGAGATAGTCGTCGATCGAACCGTCGGTGATGTACAGGTCGCTGGACTGCTCCGGCGTGTAGCCGTTGCTGGCGGCCATCTTCTGGCCGACCGTCTTGAACGCGGCGGCGTCGTCCGCCGTCATGCCCGTCGCGGTGTCGTTGTACGTGTACCCGAAGGGCCACAGCACCAGTTCGCTGTACGTGTGGAAGTCGATGCCGGCCTTGATCTGCTGCTTGCCGCCGACGACCCGGCCGCGCACGAAGTCGGAGACCACCTTCACCTCGGGCGCCGACTCGGCGGACGCGCCGCGGTAGGTCTCGGAGGACTTGGAGCCCGAGGAGCCGCCGCAGCAGCCCCACTTGTAGTTCCAGTTGCGGTTGAGGTCGGTGCCGACGTACGAACTGCCGCTGTTGGGCTGGCGGTTCTTGCGCCACGAGCGGTACGAGCCGGTCGCGATGTCGTACTCGCCGCCGTCCGGGTTGAGGTCGGGGACGATCCAGATCTCGCGGTTGTTCACCATGTTGGTGACACGGGAGTCGGAGCCGTAGCCCGCGCCGAGTTCACGCAGCAGGTACAGCGCCATCTCCACGGTGAGGTGCTCGCGCGCGTGCTGGTGGAAGGTGAGCAGCACCTCGGGCTCGGACTCGTCGGTCGCGACGTTGTCGCTGACCTTGATGGCGACGATGTCCCGGCCCTGGTAGGACTTGCCGATCACCCGCTTGCTCATGATGCTCGGGTACGACGCCAGCCGCTGGTCGATCTCCGTGTTCATCTCGGCGTAGTTGTGGTACTTCGAGTCGGCCGACGGGAAGTCGTAGAGCCGTACGTCGTCGGAGCCGGCCGACCGGTTCGGTGCCGAGCCCAGCAGCGATACGTCGTAGCCGAGTTGTCGGAGCTTCTGGATCTGGGCCGCGCGGCCGGAGACGACGACCGTCTCCTCGTCCGCCTCGTCGACCGTGACTCCGGTCCGCTGGATGGCCGTACGGGTCACCGGGGTGGTGCTCTGGTGGATCTCGTACTGGCGGATGTCGTCGGACGAGGGCGCGGGCCCCCGGACACTGTCGGCGGTGGCGTGGGTCGCCGTGGCGGAGACAGGTGCCGCCAGTGCGACGGCCAGCAGGGTGGCGAGAGCGGCTGAGCGTCTGCCGCGGATACGAAGTCGCATGAAATCTCCTTGTGGGAGTTGGGGGTTGTTCAGTGCGACGTACGTGGTGCGGGTGCGGCGCTCATCGTGGGCGCATGGCATGCGCAGGTCAATAGATGACAAAGGGCCGGTGGCGCGAACCGGTCGAAAATCGGCCGGGCAGTGTACGCGCGAGGCCACCGTCCGTGGCCCTGGCGGGAAAAGTGCACCCACGGGTGTGATCCCCGGGTGCGCCGGGGGCGCGACAGCATGAAGAGTGAAGGCCCGCGCAAGAGGAGCCCCGCACTCCGGCTCCCCGGGCCCCGCCGTCCACCCGGTCGGCGAAGGCCCGGCACACACCCCAGAGGAACGGCTGATCATGGGCGGATCAGCGCCACCGAGGGAACCGCGCCTCCCGGAGCTCCTCCGGTCGGCGCGCCACCTGCCGGTCGAGACGACCAGCTTCGTCGACCGGCGGGGCGAACAGGCCGAGGGGCGCCGCCTGTTGGCCAAGGCGCGCCTGGTCACGCTCACCGGTCCCGGCGGCGTGGGCAAGACGCGCCTCGCCGGACGGATCGCGGCCCGCGTCGAGCGCGCCTTCCCCGACGGCGTGCGCTTCGTGCAGCTGTCCGGGCTGCACGACCCCGCGCTCGTCCCGCTCGCCGCCGCCGACGCGCTCGGCCTGCACGACCACTCCGACCAGCCGCCGCTGCGCGCGCTGATCGAGCAGGTCCAGGGCCGCCGGCTCCTCCTCGTCATCGACAACTGCGAGCATCTCCTGTCCGCCTGCGCCGAGTTGGCGGGCGCCCTGCTGCACGGCACCACCGGCGTCCGCGTCCTCGCCACCAGCCGCCATCGCCTCGGCCTCACCGAGGAGCACCTGATGGATGTGCGCCCGCTGCCGGTCCCCGACCCCGACGGCGACCTCTCCGACGCGGCGGGCCACCCCGCGCTCACCCTCTTCGCCGACCGCGCCGCCGCCGTCGTCCCCGGCTTCGCACTCACCCCCGCCAACCGCGCCTCCGTGGCCCGCCTCTGCCACCGGCTCGACGGCCTGCCGCTCGCCATCGAACTGGCCGCCGTCCGCATGCGCGTCCTCGGCGTCGACCAGCTCCTCGAACGCCTCGACGATCGCTACCGGCTGCTCACCACGGGCAGTCCCGCCGCCCAGCCCCGCCATCAGACCCTGCGCGCGGCCGTCGACTGGAGCCATGAACTGTGCACCCAGCAGGAGCAGTTGGTGTGGGCGCGTGCCGCGGTCCTCGCGGGCGGCTTCGACCTGGAGACGGCGGAGGCGGTGTGCGCGGACGGGGAGCGGGTCCGCTCGTACGACGTCCTGGAAGCCGTCGCCGGGCTCGTGGACAAGTCGGTGCTCTGCCGGGAGGCCATGGAGGGTGGTGTGCGCTACCGGCTCCTTGACACGCTGCGGCACTACGGACTCGACCGGCTGCGGCAGCTGCCCGGCGCGGACGGCGCGCCCAGTGAGGAGGACGCGGCCCGGCGGCGGCAGCGGGACTGGTTCCAGGAGCGGGCCACCGCCTGCGAACAGGCCTGGTTCGGCCCCGGGCAGCGGGAGATCGTCGCCCTGCTCCGCGCCGACCAGGACAACCTGCGGACCGCCCTGGAGTTCAGCCTCGCCGCGCCGCGCGAGGCGCACGCCGGACTGCGGCTCGCCGGGACCCTGTGGTTCTACTGGCACGCCTGCGGGGCGCCCCGCGAGGGCCGCTACTGGCTGGACCGTGCGCTCGACGCCGCCCCCGGGCCGAGCCGCGAGCGCGCCCGCGCCCTGTGGGTCGCCGGCCTCCTCGCCACCTGCCCCGAGGACCTCACCCGGGGCCGCCGCCTCGCCGAGCAGGCCCGCGACCTCGCCCGCACCCTCGGCGCGGACGCCGAGGCCGCCCACGCCGACCATGTGGTGGGCCTGATGGGGCTGTTCGGTGACGATCTGCCGGGCGCGCTGGAGCACTTCGAGCAGGCCGTGGCGCAAGGCCCCGTTCCCGGCAAGCTGCCCAGCATCGTCGGCCTCGACCAGGTCGAACTCGCCTGCGCCCTCGCCTTCCTGGGCCACGCCGACCGGGCGGTCACCGTCTGCGAGAGGGCCCTGCGGGTCTGCGAGGAGCACGGCGAGGAATGGGTGCGCTCGTACGTCCTGCGGGTGCTCGCCCTCGCCTACACCGTCAAGAAGGAGTGGCGGCGCGCCGAACCGCACGCCCGCGAAGCCCTTCGCCGCAAACTCGCCGTCCACGACGTCATCGGCATCGGGCTCACCCTCGACCTGCTGATCGTGATCGCCGCAGCCCGCGGCGCCCACGAGCGCGCCGCCGTCCTGCTGGGCGGCGCCGACCGCGTCTGGGCCGACATCTCGCCCGACCGCTTCGGCTCCACCACCTACAACTCCGCCCGCCGCACCAGCGAGGCGCGGGTACGCGAGGTCATCGGACGACGGGACTTCGAGCGGGCCTACCGGCGGGGGAGCGGCCTCGGACTCCCCGACGTCGTCGCCTACGTCCTCCGGGAGCCGAAGGCCCGGCCGGCGACCTCACCCCCGGGGCGTGAGGCGAACGGCACCTCGCTCACCCGGCGCGAGAGCGAGGTCGCCGTGCTCGTCGCCGAGGGGCTGGCCAACCAGCAGATCGCCGACCGGCTGGTCATCGCCCGCCGCACGGCCGAAGGCCACGTCGAACGCATCCTCAGCAAGCTCGGGTTCAACAACCGGAGCCAGATCGCGGCGTGGGTGTCGGCGCGGAGAACGTGAGCCCGTCCGGAGCCCGAGGGCGAGGCCGTCCGGAGAATCCCCACAGAAAGGACCCCCATGAGCACACCCCAACCCCCGGTGCAGCACAGCGAGTTCGACCACCGGATGGCCGTCTTCGGGTCGGATGACGAGTGGATCGCGGCAGCGCTCCCCTTCCTGGAGGAGGGCCTGGCCGCACCTCAGGAGCCGCCGCCCACCGTCATCGCGGCCCCCGCGAAACTCGACCTCCTGCGCGACGCGCTCGGCGCGGACGCGAAGGCCATGACCTTCATCCCGCACACGGACTGGTACGCGGGCTCGGCGGCCAACGCCGTCTCGCAGAGCGCCGGTTACCTCGCCGCCCACGCCGGCCCCGGCGGCCGTATCCACCTCCTGATGGAGCCCGACTGGTCCGGCCGCGCGGGCCGTTCGGCCCGTGAGACGGCGGAGTGGATCCGCTACGAGTCCCTCGCGAACCTCCTCTTCGCGCCGTTCAGGACCACGGCCCTGTGCGCGTACGACACCCGCACCGCGGGCTCGGCCATCGTCGACGCGGCCCGCCGCGCCCACCCCGACACCCCGGTGTACGAGGCCCCGGCCCGGCTCGCCGGCGAACTCGACGCGTTGCCGTTGCCGCCGCCCCCGCCCGGGGCGGACCTCCTGGAGACCCCCACCCCGGAGGCCGTACGGGCCTGGGCGGTGGCCCGGGGCCTGGCCCCCGCGGAGGCCGGACTCTTCGCGGCGGCCGTCGCGGAGGCGGCCCCCGGCCCCCTGGCCGACGGCGCCCTGCTCTGGGGCGACGCCCCGGCCTGCGTCTGCGAACTGCGCACCGCGGCCCGCGTCGACGACCCGCTCGCCGGCTTCGTCCCTCCCGCCACGGCGGAACTCGAACCGGGCCAGGGGCTGTGGTTCACCCGCCAGGTCTGCGCGTACGTGGACATCCGCGACCGGGGCGAGGGGTCGGCGATCCGCATCCAGTACGCGTGAGCAGGGAGACGGGAAGCGGAGTCCAGGTATCCGGGTACGGAAACAGGTAGTCCTCCCCGTGTGTGCGCGGGTGCGGGGAGGCCACCCTGGACGCATGCTGCAACTCTCCGGGGGGCACCTCCCGGACCCCGATCCTCCGTACGGCCCGTTCCCCCAGCCGCCCATGGGGGCAGGCCATCTGAGCATCGAGTACGACCCCTGTCCCACCGCGGCCGGCGAGGCCCGCGCGGAGGTCCGCAGGCAGTTGGAGGGATGGGGGCTCTCGGAGCAGAGCGACACGGTGGAACTCCTCGTCAGTGAACTCGTCACCAACGCCCTGCTGCACACGGCGAGCCGCTTCCGCCTCACCCTCACCGCGGCGCACGGAGTCCTGCGGTGCGAGGTCGCCGACTCCTGCCGCCGCAGCCCCCGGGTGTTCGGGACGGGGGTCACGGAGGACCGGGAGAACGGCCGGGGGATGTTCCTGGTGGATGCGCTTGCCCGGCGCTGGGGCTGCCATCAGGACGGGTCGGGCAAGACCGTCTGGTTCGAGCTCGGCACGTGCGGGACGGACGGCTGTGGTCGGCGACAGCCGTAGCCCGCGAGTTCCGGACGATGTGTCCACCGCCCGGGACCACAGCCCGGGCCCCGGCCGCGTGTCCGGCCGCCGGGGCCCGTTCGATCCCGTACCGGATCAGAGGCCGTGCACGTGCGGTCCCACCGCGTTCGACCAGGCGTTGCCCGCCGACGCGTCCCAGTTGGTGGACCAGGTCATCGCACCGCGCAGCGCCGGGTAGGTCTTCGACGGCTTGAAGGAACCGCAGCTGGTGCCCTTGGCGAGGCAGTCCAGGGCGTTGTTCACGACCGTCGGGGAGACGTAGCCGCTGCCCGCGCCGCTCGTGGAGGCCGGCAGACCGAGGCCCACCTGGGCCGGGGAGAGGCCGCCCTCCAGCTGGATGCAGGCCAGTGCCGTCAGGAAGTCCACGGACCCCTGGCTGTAGACCTTGCCGTCGCAGCCCAGCATCGAACCGCTGTTGTAGTACTGCATGTTGACGACCGTGAGGATGTCCTTGATGTTCAGGGCCGTCTGGAAGTAGGCGTTCGACGTGGACTGCATGTCGATGGTCTGCGGGGCCATCGTGATGACGAGCGAGGAGCCCGCCTTCGAGGAGAGGGACCTGAGCGCCTGCGACATGTACGTCGCGTTGAGTCCGTTCTCCAGGTCGATGTCGACGCCGTCGAAGCCGTACGTCTGCATCAGCGAGTAGACCGAGTTCGCGAAGTTCGTCGCGGACGTCGAGTCGCTCACCGAGATGGTGCCGTTCTGGCCGCCGATGGAGATGATGACCTTCTTGCCGGCGGCCTGCTTGGCCTTGATGTCCGCCTTGAACTGGTCGACGGTGTAGCCGCCGAGGCCCGCCGAGTCGAGGTTGAAGGTCACCGCACCGGGCGTGCCGGTCGCGTCCGCGAAGGCGACCGCGATGATGTCGTACTGGGACTGGACGTTCGAGATCTTCTGGACCGTCGCGCCGTTGTTGAAGTTCTGCCAGTAGCCGGTGACGGCGTGCGCCGGGACCGCCCCGCCGCCTCCGCCCCCGCCGGATGCCGCCGTCGTCCCGGTGACCGCCGTCGACTTCGCCGACTCACCGGCCGAGTTGGTCGCCGTCACCCGGAACGAGTACGACGTCGAGGCGGCCAGGCCGGAGTCGGTGGCCGAGGTGCCGGTCACCGCCGTCACCTTCGTACCGTCGCGGTAGACGTTGTACCCCGTGGCGCCCGACACCGTGTTCCAGGACAGGGAGACGGACGAGGAGGTCGTGGAGGCCACCGCCAGTCCGGCCGGCGCGGCGGGGATCGTGGGCGCTGGGTCGCCGCCACCGCCGCCGTCGGGGCCGTACACGGACACGTCGTCGGCGTAGTACGCGGCCTGGCCGTACCAGCCGTGCGTGTACACCGTCACCGATGTGGTCGAGGCGCCCGTGGTGAAGGTGGTCGTCAGCTGCTTCCAGGAGGACGAGTCGGGGGTCCAGGTCGACACGTCCGTGGTGCCGGTGCCGGTCGCGCCGAGGTAGGCGTACCCGCCCTGCACCCAGGCGCTCAGCGTGTAGGTCGAGCTGGGCTTGACCGCGACCGTCTGCGTGCACTTGGCGTTGTCCTGCCCGGCGGGCGTCGCCTTCAGCGCTGCCGAGCCGCCGTGCACCGGTGAGGAGACGGTGGCCCCGCTGCCCGCGGAACAGGTCCAGTTGCCGAGGCCCGACTCGTAGCCGCCGTTCCTGACGTTGTTGACGTCCGCGGCCGCGGCCTGACCGGCCAGGGAGGTGAGGCTGAGGGCGGACGCCCCCAGCACGGCGGCGAGGACGCCCGCCCAGGCGCGTCTGCGTGGGGGTATGGCTGGTGCGCGGTCCACTGGGGCCTCCGGTGAGGGGGTGGGACGGGGGGAGGGGGAATGCGGAACGGTGGCCACCGTCGTGGAGGTACAAGTTGGTCCAGACCAATCAGGTTGTCAAGACCTTTGGAGAGCTCAACCCCCTTCGAGTGCAGGCGAGTTGTGGCATATTCGCCTTACTCTGCGTTGATCAAGGCCGCACCTTCGGTGAGTTGATCTAGGGGATTCGGTGTTGAGCGGGCCATGCCGTGGATATGGTGCTGATGCAGGACGATGCAGAAGGACGTCACAGGGGCGTTCTGGGGCGGTGTCGACCACTCCGCCGCAGGAAAAGGCCCGCCGCAGCGAACGGGGTGTGTGCAGCGTGCCGACCGCGATAGCCGTCACCAGTCCCGACCTGGTGCTGCCACCGCACGACCGCCAGACCCCGCCCGCCGTCGTCCAGCCGCTGGACACGCTGGAGAGCTCCCTCGTCGGGATGCACGCGCTCATCGAGCAGCACGGCTATGTGATCGCCCTCTACCCCGCCTCCGTCTCCGGTGACCTCACCCGGCGGCTGCACACCGTCCGCTCGGTGCTGGAGAGCGACCGCATCGCCCTGCTCGGCATCGATTTGCCGCCCCTCGGACTCGCCCTCCTCGCCCAGCAGTTGAGGCAGCTGTCCGTCTGCGACTTCAGCCCCGGCGTGCTCGCCTCCGCCGCCCGGCTGCTCGCCCACTACATCTACGCAGGGGCCCTGCTCGGCTCGGTCGCCAAGCTCGACCGGGTGCCGGTGTCGCTGAAGTCCCACGCCAAGTCCTGGGTCCCGGGCGCCCAGTTCGCCGTACTGGCCAACCCGCGGCCCCAACTCGTACGCGTGGGGCAGGAGGAGCTCGCGGGCCCCGAGTTCGGCACCCGGATGCTCGTCGCCGCCGGTCAGCCGCCCTCCGACTGGGTCGCTGCCACCCTCGCCCCCGGCTGGAACGTGCAGGGCGTCACCACGGTGCCGCTGCCCGAGGAGTCCGCGCGCTGGTGGGGCACCACCAGGATCGCCGAGTTCGCCGCCGGACTGCACGACGTCTCCGTGCTCTACCAGCTCGTGTCGTCCGTGCGACGGGAGGAGTGCCACTGGTGCGGCCTCGAACTCATCGGTGACCGCTGCGGGTTCTGCTCGGCACCGCTGCCACCCCCGCCGGAGCTTCCGACGGCCCCCGTCCGGGCAGGTACCTCGGTACGCGCTCTGCCACGAGGCGCCACATAAGCACCCTGAGCACTCCTGAGTACCAGGCACGACCGCTCGACCCCGCTGTCCCCCGCTCCGATCGAGGTTGTCCAGGTCATGCTGCATCACCCCGGGGGGTCACCCCCGGACCCCCGGCCGAAACGCAGGCCCGCTCCCGTACCCGGCACCGCTCCACGAGGTGAGATCTCATGAACTCGCGCCAGCGCCGCGGCGTCATCCTGCTGGTCCTCTCGGCCCTCGCCGCCGTCGGCGCGTTCGCCGGAGTGCTCTCGGTGATCCGTGACGTGAACTCGAAGGTCGGCCCGGAGGTGGCGGCGTACCGCCTCAGGAGCGACATCGCGCCCTACAAGGAGCTGTCGGCCGACCAGTTCGAGAAGGTCTCGATGCCCGAGCGCTGGCTGTCGAGCACGGCCGTCACCAGCCTCTCCCAGATCCGCGGCAAGATCGCGGTGACGAAGCTCCAGAAGGGCTCCCTGCTGCAGACCGACATGATCGTGAACCGGCCCGAACTGGCGCCGGGCCAGCAGGAGATCGCCATCATGATCGACGCGGCGACCGGCGTCGCGGGCAAGATCAACCCGGGCTCGCGGGTCAACATCTACGCCACCTTCAAGGCCGAGAACGAGAAGGGCGCCGACCAGTCCAAGGTCATCGTCGAGAACGCCCGCGTCATCGACGTCGGCAAGCTGACCGCCCTCGACCCCGGCCAGTCCAGCAACGACCGGCGCCGCACGGCCACCGAGGCCGTCCCCATCACCTTCGCGCTCGACACCGCCGACGCCCAACGCGTCGCGTACGCCGAATCGTTCGCCGAACACGTCCGGCTCGCCCTGGTCGCGGGCGGCGCCGGCACGACCGTCCCGCCCGGCGACCGCACGTACACCCTCGACGAGGACAAGTAGGAGGCCGCGCATGACGACCGCTCCCGCTGGGACCCGTCGCAGGGCCCATCGACTCGCTGCGATCCGCCGTATCTCCCATGCGGCCGCCGCGACCCGCCGTAGTGGGACCCGCCGATGACCATCCGCATCCTCCCCGCCGTCGGCGACATCGACTCGGCCCGCGCCCTGACCACCCTGCTCAGTCAGCTCGCCGACGCCGAACCCGCCCCGCCCGTCCCCGACTCGACGGCGCTCCTCGACACCCTCGCGCGCCTGGCCGCCGAGTCCCTGGACGAGCTGCCCGAGGTCGTCCTCGTCCACGAGCGGATAGGCCCCGTCCCGGCGCTCGACGTCGTCCGCGACGTGGTGATGCGCTTCCCGGCGGTCGGCGTCGTCCTGATCACCGCCGACACCAGCACCGGCGTACTGACCGCCGCGATGGACTCCGGAGCCCGCGGCATCATCGGCCTGCCGCTGGGCTACGACGCCCTCGCCGAACGCGTCCAGGCCGCCGCCGCCTGGTCCCTCGGCATGCGCCGCCACCTCGGCAGCGGCACACCCGAGCTGTACACCGGCCCCGGCGGCACCGTCGTCACCGTCACCGGCGCCAAGGGCGGAGTCGGCGCGACCGTCACCGCCGTCCAACTCGCCCTGGCCGCCCAGGCGTCCGGCCGTACGGTCGCCCTGATCGACCTGGACCTCCAGTCCGGGGACGTGGCGTCGTACCTGGACGTCCAGTTCCGCAGGTCGGTCGCCGACCTCGCGGGCATCGCCGACATCAACCCGCGCGTCCTCCAGGACGCCGTCTACACCCACGACAGCGGCGTCGCCCTGCTGCTGGCCCCCGCCGAGGGCGAGCGCGGCGAGGAGGTCACCGACCGGGTGGCCCGGCAGATTCTCGGGGCCCTGCGCTCCCGCCACGACGTCGTGGTCGTCGACTGCGGCTCCCAGATGAACTCCGCGACCGCGGCGGCGGTGGAGATGGCCGATCAGGCGCTGCTCCTCGTGACCCCCGACGTGATCGCAGTCCGCGCCGCCAAACGCATGGTCCGCATGTGGGACCGCCTCCAGATCCGCAAGGCCGAGGAGACGCTCACCGTCGTCAACCGCCACTCCCGCGGTACGGAGATCCAGCCCGCCCTCGTCGAGAAGGTCACCGGCACCAAGGTGGCCCGCGCCGCCGTCCCGGCCGCCTTCAAGGAACTCCACTCCGTCGTCGACGCGGGCCGGCTCCAGGACCTGGACGCCCGGTCGACCGTCAAACAGGCGCTGTGGGCGCTGGCGGGAGAGCTGGGGCTCGTCGCCGTACCTGAGAGCGGCGGAGGCGGCGGCCGACGCCGCAAGGGCTCCTCCGCCGACCGGGGCGCCCTCGCCCTGCGCCGCAAGGGCGGCGACCGGGGCGCGGTCACCCTCGAATTCGCCGGAATGTTCCCGCTGCTGCTCGTCGTGATGACCATCCTGTGGCAGTGCGTGCTGTACGGCTACACGTACTCCCTCGCCGGGAACGCGGCGGACGAGGCGGCGCGGGCCGCGACGGCGGCGTACGCGGTCGACGGAGACGTCGGCGGGGCCTGCCAGACGGCCGGGAGCGCGCACCTTCCGGGCGCCTGGCAGGGCGCCACCATCACGTGCACCCCCTCGGGCACCGTGATGAAGGCCAGCGTGCAGGCCCAGGTACCGCTGTTCTTCCCCGGGTTCGACGCGGGCTGGACCGTCGAGGGATCGGCGGGGGCCGCGCTGGAGGGCGACGACTGATGCGGCGCCTGCTGAAGCGACTCAGGGACCACGGCGACGACCGCGGGGTCTCCATGCTGGAGTTCGCCGGATTCCTGCCGATCCTTCTCGTCATCGGCATGGCGGCCATCCAGCTCGGGCTGGTCGGATACGGCATCAACCAGGCCGGCTCGGGGGCGCGCGCGGCGGCGCGGGTCGCGTCGCAGGACGGGGACGGAGCCGCGGCGGGGACCGCCTCCGTCAGCGGATGGCTGGACCCGGAACCCGAGGTGGCGAAGGGCGCCGAGACCACCACCGCGACGGTCATAGTCCACGTCCCCTCGGTCATCCCCCTGTTCGGCGGCGGCTGGGACGTCCAGCGCTCCGCGACCATGCCCAACGACAACGACGACGACTGACCAGGGAGGAGCTGAAGCCATGAGCCTGCGTTCCCGTATCGCCGCCCCCGACGAGAAGGGCCCGGCCCGCGAGGACGGACACCTCGTCGCCGTCTACCGCGCCAAGCTCCTCGAAGAGATCGACCTCGCCGAGATGTCGAGCCTGGCGGCGGCCGAGCGCCGGGTGCGCCTGGAGCGCGTGCTCGGCCACATCATCAGCCGCGAGGGCCCCGTCCTCTCCTCCTCCGAGCGCTCCCAGCTGATCCGCCGGGTCGTGGACGAGGCGCTCGGCCTCGGCGTCCTCGAACCGCTCCTCGCCGACGCGTCGATCACCGAGATCATGGTCAACGGCCCGGACTCGATCTTCGTGGAGCGAGGCGGCCGGGTGGAGCAACTCCCCCTGAGATTCGCCTCCAACGAGCAGCTCATGCAGACCATCGAGCGCATCGTCTCGACGGTCAACCGGCGGGTGGACGAGTCCAACCCGATGGTCGACGCCCGCCTCCCCACCGGCGAGCGCGTCAACGTCATCATCCCGCCGCTCGCCCTCACCGGCCCGACCCTCACGATCCGCCGCTTCCCGCGCGCCTACACACTGCCCGAACTCATCGGCCTGGGCTCGCTCGACGAACAGATGCTGATGCTCCTCGCGGCCTTCGTCCGGGCCCGCTTCAACGTCATCGTCAGCGGCGGTACGGGCTCGGGCAAGACCACCCTGCTGAACGCCCTCTCCGGGCTGATCCCCTCCCACGAGCGCATCATCACCATCGAGGACTCCGCCGAACTCCAGCTCCAGCAGGAGCACGTGATCCGCCTGGAGTCCCGCCCCGCGAACGTCGAGGGCAAGGGCCAGATCACCATCCGCGACCTGGTCCGCAACTCCCTGCGCATGCGCCCCGACCGCATCATCGTCGGTGAGGTCCGCGGCGGCGAGACCCTCGACATGCTCCAGGCCATGTCGACCGGCCACGACGGCTCCCTCGCCACCGTGCACTCCAACTCCGCCGAGGACGCCCTGATGCGGCTGCAGACCCTCGGCTCGATGTCCGAGGTCCAGATCCCCTTCGAGGCGCTGAAGGACCAGATCAACTCCGCCGTCGACGTCGTCGTCCAACTCGCCCGCCACGCGGACGGTTCCCGCAAGATCGCCGAGATCGTGCTGCTCGTCTCGCACGGCCGCGAACAGTTCCGCATCGCGCCCGTCACCCGCTTCGTCCCCCGCCCCATCGGCCCCGACCGCGTCGTCCACGGCCACTTCGAGCACCTCCCGCTGCCCCGCCCGGTCGCGGAGAAGCTGTACGTCGCGGGCGAACCGCTGCCCCAGGCCTTCGGCGTCGCCGAGGCCATCGACGTACTGAACACGAGGCAGGCCATCGGATGACGCGCACGGGGTTCATGCGGACGACTCTCAGGAGGTGCGAGTCGTGAACAGTGAGGCGGCTCTCCTCGCCCTCGGTGCCACCGCCCTGTGCGGGGCGCTCACCGTCGCGGGCGTGCACACGTACGCCTCGGGTCGCGCCCAGCGCCAGGCCCTCGTCGACCGTCTCTCCTCAGGCGGCCCCCTGCGCACGGCCGCCGGCCGCGTCCGCCGCTTCGCCTCGATCGACCGCAGGCTGCGCCGGACCCGCCTGGGCCGCACCATCCACCTGCGCCTGTCGGCGACGGGACTCGACGTCACGGCGGGGGAGTTCGCCACCTACGTCGCCGTCGTCATCGTGGCGCTCTGGCTGCTCGCGGCGGCGACGCTCGCCCCCTTCTTCGGGCCCATCGCCGCCTTCGTGGTCGTGTGGAGCGCGGCCATCTTCCTCAACTGGCAGCGCCAGAAACGCATCGAGGCCTTCATCAACCAACTCCCGGACGTGGCCCGCCTGCTGGCCAACGCCACCGCCGCGGGGCTCGCCCTGCGGACGGCCCTGGCGATGGCGGCGGAGGAGCTGGAGGCCCCGGCGGGCGAGGAACTCGCGCACGTGGCAGACCAGTTGTCCCTGGGCAGGACCATCGACGACGCCCTGGGCGAACTCGCCGAGCGCCTCCCGTCCCGCGAACTGATCGTCCTCGTCACCACCCTCGTCCTCGCCAACAAGGCGGGCGGATCGGTCGTCAGCTCGCTGCGCAACCTCACCCAGACGCTGGAGGACCGCAAGGAGACCCGCCGCGAGATCCGCACCATGCTCTCCGAGGTCAACGCGACGGCCTTCACCGTGCCGCTCCTCGGCCTCGGCTCCCTCGTCCTGATCAACTCCTCGAACGAGGGCGCGCTGGCCCGCGTCACAGGCTCCCCGCTCGGCCAGGGTCTGGTGCTGGTCTCGCTGGGCCTGTACACCGTCGGCTTCTTCGTCATCCGCCGACTCGGCAAGATCGAAGTCTGAGGGAGGAGTCACGATGCTCTCGCTGCTGCTCGCCCTCGCGATGGCCGTGTCCGTCGCGGGCGTCCTCCTCGGCATCCGCATGATCCGCGCCGACGCCAAGCTGCCCGGCGACCTCGCGCTCGCCCTGGAGGTCGGCGGGACCCGCGTCTCCAAGGCGGACTCGGCCGTCGACCGCCTCGGCATGCGCTTCGCACCCATGGTCCTGCGCCTGATGGGCCCCCGCCGTGTCGACGCCAAGCGCCGCCGCATCGACATGGCGGGCAACCCGGGCGGCCTGACACTGAACCGCTACGCGGCCCGCCGCGCGGTGTACGGCATCTTCGGCGTCGTCCTCGGCCTCGTCTTCCTCTCCAACGGCCAACTCCTCTTCGCCGTCCTGACGCTGGCCTTCGGCCTGATGGCCGCCGACGGGCTCATCTGGCAGGCCATCCGCGAACGCAAGGAGGTCATCGACCGCACCCTCCCCGACTTTCTGGACGTCCTCGCGGTCGTCGTCTCGGCGGGTCTCGGCTTCCGCCAGGCACTGGACCGGGTCGCCGAGAAGTACGAGGGCCCGTGGGCCGACGAGTTGAGGATCACGCTGCGCCAGATGGACATGGGCGTCAGCCGCCGCCAGGCCTTCGACGAACTCCGCCGCCGCAACTCCTCCGAACAGGTCGCCCAGTTCGTCTCGGCGCTCCAGCAGGGCGAGGAGCTGGGTTCCCCCATCGCGGAGACGCTGATCCAACTGGCCACGGACATGCGCCGCACCGACGCCCAGAACGCCCGCCGCCGCGCGGCCCGCACCATCCCCAAGGCCACGTTGGTCACCCTCGTCTTCATGCTCCCGGCAACGATGATCCTGATCGCGACGGGCATGTTCCTGGGTTCGGGGACCAACTTCGGCTCGATTCTGGGGCGATGATGGGGGGCTGGGCCGTGCCACTGCGGGGAATCGTCGTAGCTGTGGGCATGCGTGCCGCCAGGGGCGGCACGGGTGGGCACAGCGGCACCCCGCAGGTGCCGGGCTCGCCATCCCACCTCGACGGCAACCCCCACCCCGGGTACGTCAAACAGGGGCCAGCCACCAGCAGAGGTTGGCCAGGGGGAAACGCCGGGTACCTCGCGGACGACGCCCCCGCCCCGGGAAACGTCCGCCTCCAGCTCAACGCCCTGCAGGCCCTGTGTCGCCAGGCATTCGCCGTACGCCTCGCAGCCATCGCGATAGGCACCCCCTTCGCGATGACCAACGCAACAGGCGCCCCCGCCCGCTACGGCGTCCTGGCCGCGGCCGTCCTCGGCATCATGGGCTCGTACGCCATGCTCAGGGACTGGGACCGGCTGGCCCCCCGGCTCCTCGCCCACCCCACGCTGCTCGCCGCGGACCTGACGTTCGGAGCGATCCTCCTCCTCACCGCGTCCCCCGCCTCACCCCTCGCGTACGCGACGGTGTGCACCCCGCTCCTCGCGGGCCTCCTCTACGGCTGGCGCGGCTCGGGCATCTTCACGGGACTCCAGCTGGTCGTACTGCTGACGGTGTACCGGGCCTGGGAGCACCGCCCCGGATCCGGGGCGAGCACCCTCCTCATCGCGGGCTTCTGCATCGGCGCCGGCATCATCGGCGTCACCCTGCGCAACCTGATGTTCCGCTTCGGTACGGCGAGTCAGGCGCTGTCGGAGGCGATGTCACGGCTGGCGGTCGCGGAGGCGGTGGAATCCGAACGGGCCCGCCTGGCCCGCGAGATGCACGACTCGGTGGCGAAGACCCTGCACGGTCTGGCCCTCGCTGCGGACGCCCTCGCGACGTCGGCGGACTCCTGCGACCCGGGTGCGCTCAAGCGCCAGGCGACGGTGGTGGCGGGCGCGGCCCGCAGGGCCGCCGCCGAATCCAGGGACCTGCTCTCGGACCTGCGCCACCGAACGGACCTGACCGCACCGCCGCCAACCCTGACGGCAGAACTCGCCGCTCAGGTAGCGGAGTTCACCACCCGCACCGGCATCAGGGCGGCCTACCACCCCCCGCCCGACGCCCGACCCCTCCCGCGCCCCACCACACACCACCTCCTGGCGATCGTCTCCGAGGCCCTGGAGAACGCGCACCGCCACGCGAGGGCAGCCCATGTGGAGGTCGAACTCGAAGCCTCCGACACGGAATTGGACCTCCGCGTACGGGACGACGGAGCCGGTCTCCCGCCCGGCATCGCTCTCGACGACCTGACCAGAACCGGCCACTTCGGGCTGCTCGGCATGGCGGAACGCGCCGCGTCGCTCGGCGGCTCCCTGCACCTGAGCCGCCGCGCCTCCGGCGGCACCGAGGTGGCGGTACACCTCCCGCTCCCGCCGTCCGCCCCTTCCTCCCGCTCCGCTCCCCCCGCTCCCCAAGAGGAGGCCGCACATGTCTGACCAGCACCTTCTCGCCGGCCCACCGCTGCGCGTACTCGTCGCCGACGACAACCCCGTCGTACGAGCCGGACTGACGGCCCTGCTGAGCGCCCACCCCGACATCGAGGTCGTAGCGGCCGAACCCGATGGCGAGAAGGCCCTGTCCTCCGCGGCCCGCCTCCACCCCGACGTGGTCCTCCTGGACGTCCGCATGCCCGGCACCGACGGCCTCACCGCCCTTCCCGGACTGGCCCGCCTGGCCCCCGTGATGATGCTGACGTACAGCCGAGAACCCGAGGTCGTGGCAGAGGCGATGCGCCGCGGTGCGTCCGGATACCTGATCCACGGCGAGTTCACGGCCCCTGAACTCATCGCGGCGGTAAGGGACATGAGGGAGGGCAGGCCCACTGTCTCATCCTCGCTCGGCGTTTCCTACGAACCCCGCCAAACCTCTTCGCATGTGCAACCAGTTATGGCAGAGTCTTCAACTGCTCGACTCGCACACGTGGCGGCACTCCACCGCCACACCCCCAACCAGCCGGACTTCGGCCTGAGTTCACGGGAGGTGGAGGTCATGGATCACATTGCGTCCGGCATGAACAACCAGCAGATCGCCGCCGCCTGCTTCATCAGCGAGAAGACCGTCAAGAACCACATCAACCGCATCTTCGCAAAGCTGCACAGTTCTTCCCGCAGCGAAGCCATCGCCCACTGGCTGGGCACCGCCCATGAGGGGTGGACCCGATGATTCCGCCCCGGCCCCCGGCCCCCGGAAGTTGGGCCCCTGGGCCCACCCGGAGTAGGCGGGTTCTCACGTACGGTGCTCGGGTCGGTAGTGGCGTCGGGTGGGAGGACAGTGACGATGAGCAGCTTCGAGAGGTGGACGCGGACCGTCGTCTCCCGGATGCGGGGCGGGGAGCGGGACGCGGGGGCGGGGTTCGTGGAGTATGCGGGCCTGATGATCATCATTGCGGGGATCTTTACGATGATCGACGGCCTGGGGTTGGACGGCGCGATCTCGGGAGCCATCATGAACGCGGTCAACAACGTCATCGGCGGCTGATCGCTCACCGTCTGCTGAATGATCGGGGACAGACACTCCCGATCTACATCTGGCTGACGGGCATTCTGCTCTTCGCCGCGTTCGCCTTCTTCGCGTTTGCTCAGGCAGCGTCCGCCCGCAATGGTGCTCAATCCGCGGCGGACGCTGCGGCGTTGGCGGCGGCACAGGACGCCCGAGACGAGTTGATGGACCGCCTTGGGGCTGCTGTCGGCGAGGACCAGGGCTGGCTGGACTGGCTGGATGGCGAGATCCCTGCCGACGCGGGAGCCGCAGCGGCAGCTCAGGAATTGGCAGCCGAGAACGACTCGGCCCTGCAGGGCGGCGTGCAGCAGGTCGTGAGCAACGGCTACCCCGGGTACCGGGCGGACATCCAGACCAACTACACGGTCGGTGATTCGATCATCCCAGGCACTGAGGGCATGCAAGCCAAGGCCCATGCCGTAGCCGTCATTCAGCCTCGCTGCGATTTCGATCCGGACGCGGATCCGGAGAAGCCCGTCGAGCTGAACTGCGACGGCGAGATCGTGAACATTGACCCCGAAGATTTCGATCCGGACGACCTTCCTGACGCGTCCGTGCTGTTCTCTGTGCATCTGGCCGAGTGAGAGGAAGCCGTACCGATGGACTTTCGGCACACCAGGAAGGGCCGCAGGGCACTGAGCGCCGTGGCGATCACGACCGGGTTGCTCCTCACGGTGGCCGGTTGCGGCGGGGGAGGCGACGGGAATTCCGAAAAGGGCACGTCATCCTCGACCCCAGCCAAGAGCAGCAGTGATGACGGCAAGAAGGAATCGAAAGCACCTGAGTCGGACACCGTGCTCGCCGAGGTCAAGGGTGAGAACGGCCTGACGCTCACGGTCACATCGGCCAAGCGCGACGCGGGGGGGTTCGTCACCGTCGAGGGGACCGTCACCAACAACACGGGAACCCTTTGGGTCGCGGCCAACTGGCGGGGCGATGAGCGTGAGTTGGCCAAGAACGGCGGGTCCATCGCCGGAGCCAGCCTCATCGACCAGAAGGGTAAGAAGAAGTACCTCATTCTGCGGGACACCTCAGGACGCTGCCTGTGTACCCAGTTCACCGGAGGGGTCAAGGGTGGCGCGAGCACGCAGTGGTACGCCCAATTCCCCGCACCCCCCTCGGACACCACAAAGCTCGACTTCCAAGTCGGCTCCATGCCCCCCGCCTCCATCGAACTCTCCGAGGGCGAGTAGCCATGGCCCTCACCCCCCGCTCCGGCGTCACGCTCACGGCCCTTGCCGTGCTGGCCACGCTGACGCTGGGAGCCCCGGCGTACGCGGACGACGACGACCCCAGCGCGCCCCCGGGCAGCGTCACAACTTCCCCACCCCCCGAAGTGGACGCCAACAGCCCGGGCCTGAAGCTCGCGGACGGCGCGACCCTCGCCCCCGCCAAGGTCCTGGACATCAAGTCGGTCGTCGAAGACCTCGGTGGTGAGGAGCGCCGGGAGGACACGAACGAAGACGTGACGTTCGCGCTGCAGGCGGAGGTCCTGTTCCCCAAGGACAGCTCGAAGCTGAACCCCGAGGCCAAGTCCCGTATCCAGGCGATCGCGGACGAGATCAAGGCGCAGAACGCCTCGACGGTCAGGGTGTTCGGATTCACGGACAACCTCGGCTCGTACGCGCACGGCCTGACGCTCTCCAAGAAGCGCGCGGAGGCGGTCCACGACCAACTGGCGTCCGCGCTCGGCTCCGACGAGGACGTCACCTTCGAGGTACGCGGCTACAGCGAGGACTACCCGATCGCCGACAACACCTCGGAGCAGGGCCGCAGGAAGAACCGCCGCGTGGAGGTGACGTTCCCGAGGGGCTCGTCCGCGGACGACAAGAACAGCGACAGCAACAGCGACAGCGGCAGCGGTAGCGAGCAGGGCTGACTCCTTGACCAGGTTCGACCACCGCATCGTCGTACTCGTCAGCATCAAGGGCCTGCGTACGGACTGCGAGCTCTTCGAGGAGGCATGCGTCCAGAACGGCTGGGCGATCCTGGAGCAGCCCGCGCATCCGACGGGGCGTGAGCTGTGCGTCGTGCAGTACACGGTGGAGATACGGCTGCCGGGCACGTACGGCGGGGCCGTGCGCGGCGCACGGCTTCAGGTCGAACAGGTCGGCCGGGGCCGCCACCTCGACCTCCATGTCCGCGCGACGGATCGACTGGAGCCGGACAGCAGGGACCGCCCGCTCTGGTACGTGTACGTGGACCCTCCGACGGCGCCCCCCGCCTTCGTCCCCGCCTGGGCGTGGTCCTGCGTGCGCCGGACGGCCGTGCGACTCCGTCTGCGTGACACCGGCCGCCAGGTGCGCGCGGAGAGCGAGGCGGAGGCGCTGCGGCTGGCGCGCCGCACGCTGCCCGGTAAGGCGCCGGCGCCACCCGGAATCCGGGTGCGGAGCCAGAAGCGGAACCCTGAGCGGCCCCAGGCCATGCGGTGGGGCAACCGGGCGGTGTGGAGGCGCCTCATCTACCTGATCGTCGCCACGGCGATGGGGGCGGCGATGCTGGGCTATGCCCTGAATCGCGAGAGCACCGCGGGCACGGTGCTGTCGATCGTCACCCTCGTGCTGGTGGGCGCGGGTTTCGCTCTGGTGCTGCTCCGGCGGCGTTGGCAGAACCTGGAGGCGTGGAGCAAGGACGACAGCGGGCTCGTCCTCATGTCCACTGCGGGGATGCTGGTGTGCGGCTTCGGGGTGGGTATGGACGGAGACGGTTCCGACGCCTGGGAACTTCCGGCCACCGCCCTGGTCTTTCTCCTCCTGCGCGGCCTCTTCCTGTTCATCCGCCAGCGGTCCTGGCGCACCTGGGTGCCATGGGTGCTCCCCGCCCTGCTGCCGTTCGCGTTCGGCGCGTTCCCCGGCGTCGGATCGTTCGTCCACCTCACGTACCTGGACGTGTTCGGCGTGAGCCTCGGGGACGTGGGCGTACCGGCGTACTGGCAGCTGTTCGCCGCGCTCCGCTGGGTGGCGGTCGTCCTGGTCCTGCTCATCGGCCCGGCGTTGTACGGCTACATACGGCATATGCACTGGAGCGTGGAGGACCGCACGCTGTTCGGGATCTCCCTGATGGCATTGCTGATCGTCGCGGCGCTCATTGCCGGTCAGGCAGTCGTCATCGGCCCCGCGCACGATGCCGGAATCGCCGCCCGCCGAGCAGCCGCCCGGGGCGGGACTCCGGCCCCGTACTACGGCATCGAGCCGCAATGGGTCTGCGCGAGCCCCCTGGCCGACACCAAGCCGGGCGAAATCCCGGTCCAGGGAGGCGAGTTCAGCCCGACCCGCCCCTACCTCATGCTCGGCGACTCCGACGGCACGGTCGTCCTCTGGGAACCAGGCCCCAAGAACGCCCCGGACCAAGGCCACGCCCTGAAGCTCCCGCTGGCCCGCCTGAGAATCGCCCCGACGACCACCCCGTTCGCCCTTTGCACCTGAGGGCGCGCCGGGCTGTCCCGAGGGGGCCGGCCGGAGGCCGATCGGCGTAGCCGACGCGTCGCGCCCTTCACCCGGGGTGCGGAAGCATGACACTGGCAAAGAAGCGGGCGGGCCCGACGGCAACTTCGCAGCGGGCTCCGGCTGCGCCTCACCTCCTCTTCACCCCCGCGAGGTCCGCCATGCGAAAGATCGTCCTGATGATGTCCGTGTCCCTCGACGGATTCATCGAGGGGCCGCACCGCGAGATCGACTGGCACCAGGTCGACGAGGAACTGCACCAGCACTTCAACGACGAGGTCCGCAAGCTCGGCGGCCTGCTGAGCGGGCGGGTCACGCACGAGTTGATGGCCGACTGTCAAGCCCTGGGTTTCGTGGAGAGTCGGTTAGCTGGTTTTCTGGAGTGACGCAGGGGGTTCAGCTGCGTCGTGGGCGGCTTCGTGTTCGGCAGGGGTGACGTGCCCGAGTTCGCCGTGGAGGCGTCGGCGGTTGAACCAGTCGATGTACTCGGCTACGGCGATCTCGACGTCGTTGATGCCGGTCCACGGTCCCTTGTTCCGGATCAGTTCAGCCTTGAAGAGGCTGTTGAACGCCTCGGCCAGGGCGTTGTCGTAGGAGTCGCCCCTGGAGCCGACGGAGGCCACGGCGTCGGCCTCGTCGAGTCGTTCGGTGTAGCGGATGGCCCGGTATTGGACGCCTCTGTCGGAGTGGTGGACCAGGCCGGTCAGGTCGGCGCCGGCGCGGCGGCGTCTGAAGACGGCCATGTCCAGGGCGTCGAGGGCGAGGTCGGTGTAGAGGCTGGTGGCGACCTGCCAGCCGACGACCGTGCGGGAGAAGACGTCGATGACGAAGGCGGCGTAGACCCAGCCGGAGAAGGTGCGGATGTAGGTGATGTCGGCCACCCACAGCTGGTTCGGTGCGGTCGCGGTGAACTGCCGCTCGACCAGGTCGCGGGGCCGGTCGGTCTCAGGGGCGGGGCGGGTGGTGCGCGGGCTCTTGGCGCGGATCACCCCGCGCAGGCCGGCCGCGCGCATGAGGCGTTCGACCGTGCACCGCGCGAGGGTGAGCCCTTCCCGCAGGAGCGCGGCGTGGATCTTGCGGGCGCCGTAGACGCCGTAGTTGTCCTTGTGTATCCGGTGGATCTGTTCGGTCAGCTCCTCGTCGCGTCGGCTGCGCGCCGAGGGCTCGCGGCCGCGGGCGGCGTAGTAGGTGCTCGGCGCGATCTCGGCGTCGGTCCCGTCGAGGGCGTCACAGATCGGCTGGACGCCGAACGTCTCCTTGTACTGGTCGATGTAGGCGACCTTCATCGCGACGGGCGGTCCAGCTCCGCGGCGAAGAAAGCCGAGGCGGACTTCAATATCGAGTTCGCCCGCTTCAACTCCCGGTTCTCCCGTTCCAGTTCGGCGATGCGCGCGGCGTCCTGGCTGGTGGTGCCGGGGCGTACGCCTTCGTCGGTCTCGGCGCGCTTGACCCAGGTCCGCAGGGCCTCGGGGTGGATGCCGAGCTGGTCGGCGATGCGGCGGATCGCGCCGGTCCGGTCGGCAGGGTCCTTGCGGGCCTCGACCGCCAGACGCGTCGCGCGCTCACGCAGCTCGTCGGAGTACTTACGGGGAGCAGCCATGATCGGGATCCTTCCGGGTCTTCGATGTCTCCATCAAACCCGGGGCGATTCAGACTTCTGGCCGACCGCGGACAAGGATCCGGGCAGTACGCCGGTCATGGTCGAGTTCTCGGGTATCTGGCGGGACATGCCCAAGGTCGTGTACTCGCGGACGCTGGCGCGGGCCGACTGGAACACCACCGTCGTGCGGGAGGTGGTTCCCGAGGAGGTGCGGGCCCTCACGGCGCAGCCGGGCGGGGACCTCGGACTCGGCGGTGCCGATCTCGCCGCGACGTTCCTGCGGCACGACCTGGTGGACGAGTTCCGGGTGTACGTCCACCCGGTCATCCTCGGCCGTGGCAAGCGGCTCTTCCCGGATGCCGACGCCCTGACCATGCTCCGGCTCGCCGAGACACGGGCCTTCGGCAACGGAGTCGTACTCCTGCGCTACGAGCGTGCCAACACGCCTGAGACGTAAAGCGGTTGTCCGTCGGGCGGAGGGTAGGTAGGAAGGCCGTATGACTGGACTCGGTGTTGTGTTCCGACCCCAACTGCCCCCCGAGCGACTGCGCGCGATGGCCCGGCTCGCCGACGAATCCGGGCTGGAGGAGCTGTGGCTGTGGGAGGACTGCTTCCTCGAAGGCGGGATCTCGGCCGCGGCCGCCGCCCTCGCATGGACGGAACGCGTCCGGATCGGCGTGGGGCTCCTCCCCGTCCCGCTGCGGAACGTCGCCGTCACCGCGATGGAGGCCGCCACGCTGCACCGGCTGTTCCCGGGGCGCGCCGTCATCGGTGTCGGGCACGGCGTGCAGGACTGGATGGGACAGGTCGGCGCCCGCGCCGAGTCGCCGGTCACGCTGCTGCGCGAGTACCTCTACGCGCTGCGTGCCCTGCTGCGCGGTGAGCGGGTCAGCACGGACGGCCGGTACGTGAAGCTCGACGACGTCGCCCTCGACTGGCCTCCGGCCGAGGCCCCGGAGATCCTGGCCGGCGCCACCGGACCCCGCTCGCTGCGGCTCTCCGGCGCGCATGCGGACGGCACGATCCTCACGGCCTCCACCGCGCCCGAGGGCGTACGGCGGGCACGCAAGCTCATCGACGAGGGACGCGAGTCGGCGGGCCGCACCGGCCACCACCGGGTGATCGTCTACCTCCACACGGCCACCGGCCCGGACGCGGTCGCCCGGCTGCGCGCCGAGATCGAGGCGGGCGGCGAGGAGTCCCTGCCGGAACACGGCGTCGCCGGAGACGCGGACGCGGTCGCCAAGGCCGTCCAGCGCCTCGCGGACGCCGGCGCCGACACCGTCGTCCTGCAGCCCACCGCCGACGAACCCGACCCCGAGCGCTTCCTCCGCTTCGCGGTCGACGAAGTGCGCCCGCTGGTCCCCTAGGGGGTGTTTGCCCCAGGGGACCAGCGGGCCGGCGTCCTCCGCCGGGATCCGTCCCCTCACCCGGGCCGATGATCCCCCGCCCCTCCGTCGATGAGTTCCCGCACGATGTCCATGTGGCCGGCGTGCCGTGCGGTCTCCTCGATCATGTGGACCAGGACCCAGCGCAGGGACACCTTCGTGCCGTGCCAGGACGTGCCCAGGTCGTCGAGGGACATCTCGGAGAGGGTGCGGTCGGCAGCGGTTCGGGCGCGGCCGTAGAAGTTGATGATCTGCCGGGTGGTCTCGCCCTGGCCCGCGCTCATGTCCTCCTCGGTCGCCGGGTCGAACCACAGGGGCTCGACCTCCCGGCCGAACGTCCTGCAGAACCAGCCGTACTCGACGGACGCGAGGTGCTTCACCAGGCCCAGCAGGTTGGTGCCCGACGGGGTCATCACCCGCCGCACCTGTTCGTCGTCCAGGCCGTCCAGCTTCCACAGCACGGCGTCCCGGTGCCGCTGCAGACTCGCGTGCAGGATTTCCTTCTCGCCGCCGATGTACGGCACCGCGACCTGCCCTGGATTCGTGGTCATGCCCGGAACGTAGCAGCGGGCACTGACAGCCGGCACTGACAGCGCACCGCAGCGGAGCCGCCCCCGACCCGCAGCGGAGCCGCGCCGGGAAATCTCGGTCGCGAGCCCGTTCATCTCTTGGCAGGATCCCTGCCATGACCGCCACCAGCCGTACCTTCGACGACCTCGTCGCCGAGGCCGACGCCGCGCCCGTCGAGGGCTGGGACTTCTCCTGGTTCGAGGGCCGGGCCACCGAGGAGCGCCCGTCCTGGGGGTACGCGCGGGCGATGGGGGAGCGGATGTCCCGGGTGGCGGCCGCGCTCGACATCCAGACCGGCGGCGGTGAAGTCCTCGCCTCGGTACCGGAGTTGCCCCCGCTGACCGCGGCCACCGAGGGCTGGCCGCCGAACGTCGCCAAGGCCACCGCGCTGCTCCACCCGCGCGGCGCCGTGGTCGTCGCCGCAGCGGAGGACGCGCCGCTGCCCTTCGCGGACGGCGCCTTCGACCTGGTCGTCAGCAGGCACCCCGTCCACACGTACTGGGACGAGGTCGCCCGCGTCCTGCGGCCGGGCGGTACGTACTTCGCCCAGCACGTCGGGCCCGCCAGCGTCTTCGAGCTCGTCGAGCACTTCCTCGGCCCGCAGCCCGAGGCGGTGAGGAACGGCCGCCACCCCGCCCGCGCCCGCGCCGCCGCCGCAGCCGCCGGCCTCGGCGTCGTCGACCTGCGCTCCGAACGGCTGCGCATCGAGTTCCACGACATCGGAGCCGTCGTCCACTTCCTGCGCAAGGTGATCTGGATGGTCCCGGGCTTCACCGTCGACCAGTACCGACCCCAACTCCGCGCCCTGCACGAGAAGATCGAGGCGGACGGCCCCTTCGTCGCCCACAGCACCCGCTTCCTGATCGAGGCCCGCAAGCCGCAGGAGTAGGCCGTGGACACATGCGTGAGTCGAGGCGGACTCGCGACTCACGCATGGGGCCCCGCCGTCACCTTCCCCACCACCAACTCGGGCACGGCCTCCAGGACTTCGCCCACCCGCTCCACCTGCGCGGCCAGCCCCCGCTCCTCGGCGGCCGTCAGCCGTCGCAGCGGTTCCACCGTGACCGTCGTACGGCGCCCCTGGCGTCGCTGGTGCCAGACACCGGCGACCACGCCGTCGAGCAGGAGCACCGGATGGTTCCCGGCCTGGCCACCCGCCAGGGCGCGTTCGTACGCCGGACCGGGGAACAGCGTCTCGCGGGGCTGTGCGGCGATACCGTAGGCGTCGAAGTACGGCAGCAGCCGCACCCCGCGCACGGGCTCGTCCGGGAACTCCGTGTCGCCCGCCGCCACCCACGCCGGTCCCACGCCCGCGAAGTCGACCTCCTCGATCCCGCCCGCCGCCGCGAGTGCCGAGAAGAGGGCGACGGCCCAACCCCGCGGCGCCGCCGCCCATTTGGCGAAGTGCTGAGGCGTCGCCGGTCCGTACGCGCGCAGGTAGCGGCGCACGAGGTCGGCCGCCGCCTCGTCCGGGGCGAGGGGCTCGAACCGCGGGGGCCGGGTGTAGGTGACCTTCCGGCCCCGGTTGGGGCCGAAGCACAGTGCGCCGCGCAGGCCCGCCCGGTGCATGACCTGACGCCAGCGCGGCCACATGCCCTGGAAGGCGGGCATCACCAGGTCGCCGGCCCAGGGCCCGGTGCGGGCCATGACCTCGTCGTGCAGCTCGTCGATGGTCAGAAGGGTGCCGTCGAGCGCGTCGGCGATCGCCGCCACCACCTCGTCGGCCTGCTCGTCGCTGAGCCGGGTGTCGGGTGGGAGGGGGCTGCGGCCGGACGGGATCGCGGTCAACGCGGCGGTCCAGAGGGGGAGTTCGCGGACAGGCAGGAGGTGGATCGTCCCGCGCGGACCGTGTGTCTTCACCAGCGACGCGGGTTCCTCCTCGCCCCACAGCGCCGCCCGCACATCCAGCCGTGTCACCGCCACCGCCCGCACTCCCACGGACACCTCGGCCGCCGACAGCACCTGCGCGTGCGCGCCGAGCATCGTGGCGACGACGTCGGCGACCGGTGTGCCGGCCTGGGCGGGCTCGGTCAGGAACTGCCGCCGCATCCGGCGTGCGCTCGCCTCGTCCCATGTGACGGTTCTGGTTGTCAGGGTCATGGGGCCGACGCTAGCCAGGAAAGAGGTCAGTTTCTGTCCCATGAGCCACTCTCGGGTCCCTGTTGCGCGTTTGTCGAACTCCTGTTGGCCGCGCCCGACGTGGGGTGAATGGTGCGATCGACTCATGCACGGACCGATTGACCGAAAACCCCCGGATGTCGTGTGCGCTGGGTGAGATGCCGGTCCACATTCCGGACCGATTTACAGGGTTTCCACATCGTTATCGGAGGTGGGTCGCCTCCGATGGGGCTGCTCACGTAAGTTCAGACCAAGGTAATTCGCGTGAGCAAAGCTGCGCGGTCGGCACCGCGCGGTGGAGGGGGCTGCGCGGTGCCGCGCCCTCGGCTGACGGGACCTCACCAGTCGTGGATCACGACCACTTCCCCGCGGCGCACCCCCCACCCGTCCAAGGCGCCCGCCTCCGCCTCCAGGACGTACCGGGCCCGCGGACGCGGCAGCCCCACCCGGCCCGGGCGCATCGTCCGTACGGTCAGGACCCGTAGTTTCCGGTCCAGATAAGCGACATCGATCGCGAAACGCATCCCCAGGGTGTGCACCGCACTCGCCGGACTCAGGAGCAGCGCACCCTCGGTCCCGTCGCGCCCGAGCAGTCCGCGGCGCCGGGCCCGGGCCGACTCCGCGAGCTCCAGCGGTATCGGATCGGCGCTCTCTCGCGTGGTGAACGTGGCCATGGCTGCGAAGTTAGCGGGGACGTCAAGGGGGCGTCCCGGGGGCGCGTCACCCGCCTGGAGTAGCGCGGAACATGTCGGCTAGGTGATCACAAGCGGGTGCAAATCCTCTGGTTCTCTGCGGATCCCCCGCGATTGCCTTTGAATCCGCTGTGATTCAGCCATGATCACACCCTGAATCGGGGTCTTTATGGCCATCGCGGTGCTGTCGGGCGACTGCGGAGAGTAGTTGTGGCACGCCGATGCGCGCAGCATCACTTACGAAGGGTTATGGTGGAAACCCCCCCTCGGGCCGGTCCGTCTCCCCCCCACGGACCGGCCCGTTTTTTGTGCCCACGCGCATCGGGCGACCGCTCCGGCCCAGCCGAAACAGCCCGCCCGCCGGCCTCAGCGCCGCCCGGCCCAGATGTTCGTGCCCGGCGTCGACACCGCGAACGTGTCGATCTCCTTCAGCTCCTCGGCCGTGAGTTTCGGCGCCGCCAGTGCCGCCACGTTCTCCTCCAGCTGCCGCACGCTGGACGCGCCGATCAGCGCGGAGGTCATCCGCTCATCACGCAGCACCCACGTCAGCGCGAGCTGGGCGAGCGACTGACCGCGGCGGGCCGCGATGTCGTTCAGCCCGTTCAGCCTGCGGACGACCTCGGCGTCTCCCGCGAGGCCCGGGTCCAGTGACTTGCCCTGGGTGGCACGCGAACCCTCCGGGATGCCCTTCAGGTATTTGCCCGTCAACAGGCCCTGCGCCAGCGGCACGAAGGAGATGCAGCCCATGCCGGCCGCCTCCAGCGTGTCCAGCAGACCGTCGTCCTCGGTCCAGCGGTTGATCATCGAGTACGAGGGCTGGTGGATGAGCGGACGCACGCCCATCCCGCGCAGGATCCGGGCGGCCTCGGCGGTCTGCTCACTCGTGTACGAGGAGACGCCGACGTACAGCGCCTTGCCCTGCTGGACCGCGGACGCCAGCGCGCCCATCGTCTCCTCCAGCGGGGTGTCCGGATCGAAGCGGTGCGAATAGAAGATGTCCACGTAGTCGACGCCCATCCGCTTCAGCGACGCGTCCAGGGACGACAGCAGGTACTTCCGCGAACCCCACTCGCCGTACGGGCCGGGGTGCATGAGGTAGCCCGCCTTGGTGGAGAGGACCAGCTCGTCGCGGTACGGCGCGAAGTCCTGCTTCAGGAGCTTGCCGAAGTTGAGCTCGGCGGAACCGGGCGGCGGTCCGTAGTTGTTGGCGAGGTCGAAGTGCGTCACGCCCAGGTCGAAGGCGCGGCGCAGCAGCGCCCGCTGGGCGTCCAGCCCGCGGTCGTCGCCGAAGTTGTGCCACAGGCCGAGGGAGACCGCGGGAAGCTTGAGGCCGCTGCGGCCGGTGCGGCGGTACTCCATGGAGTCGTACCGCTCACTCGCCGCACGGTATACAGACGTGTCGTTCATGAATACGAAGCTACGTCAGCCCACTGTCAGTCCAGGCACCCCATGGCGGAAGCCGCGATTTCCGGGGGTAGGCTTCGCCCCCGGGGGCCGCCATACGGACAGGGCCTGCGCCGGGCCGACAGCGCCGGGCCGCACCTGTTCCGATCCGCACGGAGGGGCTGACAACAAGTGAACCTGCGCGACAACCTGCGCCGTCTGCTGGTCAGGTTCTATGCACGCAGGGTGGAAGGCCACCTCGACCACGATCAGGTGCCCAAGCACATCGGCGTCATCATGGACGGCAACCGCCGCTGGGCCAAGGCGGCGGGTTCCACCACCGCCCAGGGCCACCGGGCCGGCGCCGACAAGATCGAGGAATTCCTCGGCTGGTGCTCCGAGACCGATGTCGAGGTCGTCACCCTCTGGCTGCTGTCGACGGACAACTTCGACCGTCCCAAGGAAGAGCTCGTACCGCTCCTGGGGATCATCGAGAACACCGTCCGCGCCCTCGCCGCCGACGGCCGCTGGCGTGTGCACCATGTCGGCACGCCGGACATACTGCCCGCGCATGTACAGACGGCCCTCAAGGAGGCCGAGGAGTCCACGGCGCACATCAAGGGGATAGTCGTCAACGTCGCCATCGGCTACGGCGGCCGCCAGGAGATCGCCGACGCCGTACGCTCCATGATCCTCGACGCCGCCGACAAGGGCGCCTCGATCGAGGACATCGCCGAGTCCGTCGACGTCGACCTCATCGGCAAGCACCTCTACACCAGCGACCAGCCCGACCCCGATCTCGTCATCCGCACGAGCGGTGAGCAGCGGCTGTCCGGATTCATGCTGTGGCAGACGGCCCACTCCGAGTACTACTTCTGCGAGGTCTTCTGGCCGGCCTTCCGGAAGGTCGACTTCCTGCGCGCCCTGCGCGACTACGCGGCGCGACATCGCCGTTACGGAGGCTGACCTTCGGTGCCCCCAGGGGCGTACGAAGGGTGCATGAGGAACGTACGAGGGGCGCACGACACCAGGAGTTAACGAACGCGCCGTCATATGCCGTGGCATGGCGGCGCCTGTTCGAGGGCATAAGCCTTCCAGGTCGACACCCGAACCACGGGTGTCGTATCTCAGCGGGCGGCACGGGGCCGTCCGCCCGGGAGGCCCTTTGCACCAGTTCGATCGTGCGGTCACAGCACGGACGAAGCGGAGGGCCGGTCACCGGCTCGCGCAGAGCGGCCGTCGACCGGTCCAGATCTCCTTCGTCGCTCCCCGACCTCATCCGAGGGGGTACGTCCTTCCGTGGTGACCAGCACAAAGCGCCACCAGCCAGACCGGCGCACCTATGTTCTCGACACCAGCGTCCTGCTGGCCGACCCGAGCGCCCTGACCCGATTCGACGAGCACGAGGTAGTGCTCCCGATCGTCGTGGTCACGGAACTGGAGGCCAAGAGGCACCATCCCGAACTCGGCTACTTCGCCCGGCAGGCCCTTCGCCTGCTCGACGACTTCCGGGTGCGGCACGGCCGCCTCGACGCCCCCATCCCCATCGGGGATCTCGGCGGGACCGTACGCGTCGAGCTCAATCACTCGGACCCCAGTGTGCTGCCGAGCGGCTACCGCCTGGGGGACAACGACTCCCGGATTCTCGCGGTCGCCCGCAATCTGCAGGCCGAGGGGTTCGACGTCACGGTGGTGTCGAAGGACCTGCCGCTCAGGATCAAGGCCTCGTCCGTCGGTCTCCTCGCCGAGGAGTACCGCGCGGAACTGGCCATCACGGACTCCTCCGGCTGGACCGGAATGTCCGAACTGACCCTGGCCGGTGAACAGGTGGACATCCTCTTCGAGGAAGGCCACGCGTACGTCCCGGAGGCCGCCGAGCTCCCCGTGCACACGGGCCTGACGATCCAGTCCGAGCGCGGCAAGGCCCTCGGCCGGGTCACGCCCGACGGCAACGTCCGTCTCGTGCGCGGCGATCGGGAGGTGTTCGGCATCAAGGGCCGCAGCGCGGAGCAGCGCATCGCGCTGGATCTGCTGCTCGACCCGGATGTCGGGATCGTGTCCATGGGCGGCCGGGCCGGCACCGGAAAGTCGGCGCTGGCGCTGTGCGCGGGGCTGGAGGCCGTGCTCGAACGGCGCCAGCACCAGAAGGTGATGGTCTTCCGTCCGCTGTACGCGGTGGGCGGGCAGGAGCTCGGCTATCTGCCCGGTTCCGAGGCCGAGAAGATGAGCCCGTGGGCGCAGGCGGTGTTCGACACCCTGTCGGCCGTCACCTCCCGCGAGGTCATCGAGGAGGTCACCGCGCGCGGGATGCTGGAGGTCCTCCCTCTCACCCACATCCGCGGGCGTTCGCTCCACGACGCCTTCGTGATCGTGGACGAGGCGCAGTCGCTCGAACGGAACGTACTCCTGACCGTTCTGTCACGAATCGGCGCCAATTCGCGGGTCGTTCTGACCCACGATGTCGCACAAAGGGACAACCTGCGTGTCGGCCGGTACGACGGAGTGGTCGCCGTCGTAGAGAAACTGAAGGGGCATCCGCTCTTCGCGCATGTCACCCTGACCCGCTCCGAGAGGTCCCAGATTGCGGCCCTTGTGACCGAAATGCTGGAGGACGGGCAGATCTGACCGCCCTGGGGCCCACCTGACCCCATCTGTTCAAAGGGTGGCGAATACACGGTAGTTGGCGCCGTCCGGCAAAGGCGAAGAGCCTAGCCGGGCGGCGTCTTGGCGTGTGCTCGTTTCCTGGAAACTCTCGGGCCAAACAAGGTGTGAGCTTTCACACGCAACACAGAATTGCCTTGCGGCGCCGGGTTACGGCAGAGTCTCACTCCTGTCAGGCCCCGCATACGACACATCTGTACCCCCAGCGGTACGGCACCACAGGAACTTCAGAACTTCATAGAGTCGTCGTATGCCGCCCGCGCACCACGCGGCGCTCCCCGCAAGGGAGTTGCCCACCGGGCCCGTGCCTCCCGTGACCCCGCAGTTGGGAGGCCAGCGTTCAGGGGCACGATTGCGTCCGCCAGGGTCACCGAAGCGGGCGATGCTGGAAGGAAACCGTGTGAGCCGGATTTCGGTCCGGGGATTCGCAGTGGCTTCGGCCACCGCGGTCACCGCTGTCGGAAGCGTCGTCGGAGTTGCCTCGGGCAGCACCGCCCAGCCCAGCAACGACGCCGAGGCGACGGCAAGCGACCTGACGCTCCTCGCGGACATACCCGCGGGCCAGCAGGCCCAGGTACAGACCGCGTCCCTGACGCAGCAGGCCGACGCCCAGGCCATCGCCGCTGACTCGAGCGCGAAGAAGGATGCCGAGGAGTCTGCCCGCAAGCAGGCGGCCGAGAGCGCGGTGGCCAAGCAGAAGGCAGCCGAGAAGGCGGCGGCGAAGGCCGAGAAGGAAGCCAAGGAGCGCGCGGAGGCCAAGGCAGCGGCCAGCCGTAGCTCCGACCGGACTCCCTCCAGCTTCCCCGTCCAGTCCTCTTACACCGTCGCGCAGATCCAGGCGATGGCGCGCCAGATGGTGCCGAGCGACCAGTTCCAGTGCTTCAGCAACATCGTGGACCACGAGTCGAGCTGGAACTACCGGGCGGTCAACGCCTCCTCCGGTGCCTACGGTCTCTTCCAGGCCCTCCCCGGTTCCAAGATGTCGTCGGTCGGCTCCGACTGGCAGACGAACCCGGCCACCCAGATCAAGTGGGGCCTCGACTACATGAACAGCAGCCGCTACGGCAGCCCGTGCGCGGCCTGGTCGTTCTGGCAAGCCAACCACTGGTACTAGAGCCCGCGCCGCACGCGGCCGCTCAACCTTCCAGAGCCCCTCACCGTCCTACGGTGAGGGGCTTCGGCCATGTACGGTCGGATACGGTCGGAACCGACGACTCCAGGGGGGAGTGGTGGGGCGCAACGGGGAAAAGGGACGAATGATGTCGCGAGTGCCAGGATTGCTCGGTCGGCTCGGCGCCGGACTGACCGAGATGGGGGCGCGGTTGGACGAACGCCGCGCGGAGGTGGAGCGAGAGTCCCAGGGCCCCGCCGACCCGGTGGACGCCGAGGCCGTACCGTCCGCCGGCGGACGACCGCCCCAGGCTTCCGCCTCCGAGGCCCCCGTCTCCGAGGCCCGTGCCTCCGAGACTCCCGTCTCCGACGTCCCCGTCTCCGAGGCCTCCGTCTCCGAGGCCTCCGTCTCCGACCGACCGTCGGCCCCTGCCGGGCACGCGCCCGCCGCCACCCCCACCGCCGCGCTTCCCGACCCCGCCGCCGCCGTGCCGTGGGGTGTACGGGTCGCCGCCGAGGCCGGCTGGCGGCTGCTCGTTCTCGCAGGCACCGTCTGGGTGTTGATGCGGGTCATCAGCGCCGTACAGCTGGTGGTGCTCGCGTTCGTCGCGGCGCTGCTCATCACGGCGCTGCTGCACCCCGCGGTGGCGCGGCTGACGAAGTGGGGCTTCCCGCGCGGGCTCGCGACAGCGCTCACCGCGATCCTCGGCTTCGTCGTCATGGGCCTGGTCGGCTGGTTCGTGGTGTGGCAGGTCATGGAGAACATCGACAATCTCTCCGACCAAGTCCAGGACGGCATCGACGAGTTGCGCAAGTGGCTCCTCAACAGCCCGTTCCACGTCACGGACAAGCAGATCAACGACATCGCCAAGAACCTGCGCGAGGCGATCGGCGCCAACACCGACCAGATCACCTCCACCGGCCTGGAGGGCGTCACGGTCATCGTCGAAGCCCTCACCGGCATCCTGCTGACGATGTTCTCGACGCTGTTCCTGCTCTACGACGGCAAGCGCATCTGGCAGTGGACGCTCAAGCTCGTCCCGGCGGCGGCCCGTCCGGGTGTTGCGGGCGCGGGTCCGCGGGCCTGGCGGACGCTCACGGCGTACGTCCGCGGCACGGTGATAGTGGCCATGATCGACGCGATCTTCATCGGCCTCGGCATCTACTTCCTGGACGTCCCGATGGCCGTCCCCCTCGCCGTCTTCATCTTCCTGTTCTCCTTCATCCCGCTGGTCGGCGCGGTGGCCTCGGGAGCGCTGGCGGTGGTGGTGGCGCTGGTGACTCAGGGCGTGTTCACCGCCGTGATGACCCTCGCGGTCGTCCTTGCCGTCCAGCAGATCGAGGGCCACATTCTGCAGCCGTTCATCCTCGGACGGGCCGTACGCGTCCACCCGCTGGCGGTGGTGCTGTCGGTCGCGGCCGGGGGCATGATCGCGGGCATCGGGGGCGCGGTGGTCGCCGTACCGCTGGTGGCGGTCACCAACACGGTGGTGGGGTACCTGCGGGCGCGGCAGTCCGGCGGGGTCGGCGCGTCCGGCGACCTGGCCGAGAGGGTCTGACAGCGCCTGCTCGGCCGCACATGCCGAGGCCCCGTCCACCGCAGGGTGGACGGGGCCTCGGCGTCTGCCGTGGGTACTACTCCGCGAGGACCGCCTCGGCGTCCAGCGTGGTGCCCACCGCCTGGATCACCGAAGCGATCTTGAACGCTTCCTGGATCGTCTCGCGGTCGACGCCGGCCTTGCGGAGCACCTGCTCGTGGGAGTCGAGGCACTGTCCGCAGCCGTTGATCGCCGAGACCGCCAGCGACCACAGCTCGAAGTCGACCTTCTCGACACCGGGGTTGCCGATGACGTTCATCCGCAGACCGGCCCGCAGCGTCCCGTACTCCGGGTCGGAGAGCAGGTGGCGGGTGCGGTAGAAGACGTTGTTCATCGCCATGACGGCCGCGGCCGACTTGGCGGCGGTGTACGCCTCGGGGGAGAGGTTCGCCTTCGCCTCGGGCGCCAGCTCACGCAGCACCCGCGGGGAGCGGGACGCGATCGCGCAGGCCAGCACCGTGCCCCACAACTGCTGCTGCGGAAGGTCGCTGTTGCCGATGACCGAGCTCAGGTTGAGGCGCAGGTCCTTCGCGAAGTCCGGTACGGCCGACTTCAGTTCGTCGAGGGCCATGGGTCACTCACCCGCGAGCAGGGCGACCGGGTCGAGCGTGGTCTCGCCCTTGGTCCAGTTGCACGGGCAGAGCTCGTCCGTCTGCAGCGCGTCCAGCACCCGCAGCACCTCCTTGGGGTTACGGCCGACGGAGCCGGCGGTCACCATGGAGAACTGGATCTCGTTGTTCTGGTCGACGATGAAGACGGCGCGCTTGGCGAAGCCGTCCTCGCCCTCGATGCCGAGGTCGCGCATGAGCTCGTGCTTGGAGTCGGCCAGCATCGGGAAGGGCAGGTCACGCAGGTCGTCGTGGTCCTTGCGCCAGGCGTGGTGCACGAACTCGGAGTCACCGGAGAAGCCGAGGACCTGGGCGTCACGGTCGGCGAACTCGTCGTTCAGCTTGCCGAAGGCGGCGATCTCGGTCGGGCACACGAAGGTGAAGTCCTTGGGCCACGCGAAGACGACCTTCCACTGACCCTCGTAGGTCTTGTGGTCGATCTGCTGGAACTCCTTACCCTTCTCCAGCGAGACACAGGCGGTCAGATCGAACGGGGGGAACTTGTCACCAACAGTGAGCACACGCTCTCCTTGCAGCGAGGAAACTCCCCTTTTGAGGGATTTTCCTATGGGTTGGACGTTCGCCGATGGTGGCACAAGGTGCATTGATTAGAGAAATCGCTACACTCGTTGGTGTTGATCGAGTGTGGCTATCAGTCACTGTAGGCAAGGAGTACGGCCATGGGCAGCGCCAAGGGCATCAAGGCGAACGGGCGGCGCCGGCCCAGCCTCGCCCAGCTGCGCGCCTTCGCCGCCGTCGCCGAGCATCTGCACTTTCGGGATGCCGCCGCCGCGATCGGGATGAGTCAGCCCGCGCTGTCCGGGGCGGTGTCGGCGCTGGAGGAGACGCTCGGGGTCACGCTGCTCGAGCGGACGACACGGAAGGTGCTGCTCTCGCCCGCCGGCGAGCGGCTCGCCGTACGGGCGAAGGCGGTGCTGGCGGAGGTCGGGGCGCTGATGGAGGAGGCCGAGGCGGTGCGGGCGCCGTTCACCGGGGTTCTGCGGCTCGGGGTGATCCCGACCGTGGCGCCGTATCTGCTGCCCACGGTCCTCAAGCTCGTCCACGACCGCTACCCTGACCTCGACCTCCAGGTGCACGAGGAGCAGACCGCGAACCTCCTCGACGGGCTGACCAGCGGTCGCCTGGACCTGCTGCTGCTCGCGGTGCCGCTCGGTATGCCCGGAGTCGTCGAACTCCCACTGTTCGACGAGGACTTCGTGCTCGTGACGCCGCTGGACCACCGGCTCGGCGGCCGCGAGGGCATCCCGCGCGAGGCGCTGCGCGAGCTGAACCTGCTGCTCCTCGACGAGGGGCACTGCCTGCGCGACCAGGCCCTCGACATCTGCCGCGAGGCGGGTCGCGCGGACGCGCCCGTCACCACCACCGCGGCCGGGCTCTCCACCCTCGTCCAGCTCGTCGCGGGCGGCCTCGGCGTGACCCTGCTGCCGCGCACCGCCGTCAAGGTCGAGACGACCCGCAGCAACCAGCTCCTCACCGGGTACTTCGCGGACCCGGCGCCGACCCGGCGGATCGCCCTGGCGATGCGCACCGGCGCCGCGCGCGGAGCGGAGTACGAGGAGCTGGCGGCGGCCCTGCGCGAGGCCCTGCGGCCGCTGCCCGTGCGGGTGTTGGGGTCGATGAGTGAATGACGATGCCTCAACGGCCGTACCAATACGGTCGGTTGAGGATCGGAAAGGCCCCGGTTGAACCGACGGGTATTTCATATTCCGTCAACTGAGGCCAGGTACGGCACCCTTGGCTGAAATATGCGCCTGGACTGATACACCTACTCCCTCAGTGCTACGCGTCGGGCGTATGTACGGAATGGCACCTGCGTGTCCTGCCAAGGGGAGTGATGTCGGGCATTCGCGATTCCCTGGGCCGGGTCGGATACGACCTGCTGTCCCGCGCGCTCGCCGAGTGCGGGCGCGAGGCGGCCACCGGGGAGCTGCGGGTGTCCGGGAAACCCGGCGGGCTCTTCCATCTGCGCGGCGGGCTCGTCGTCGCCGTCGAGAGCCCGGGCGCCCCCGGCCCCGAGGTGCTGCTCCTGCGCTCCGGCCGGATCAGCGCAGAGCAGTGGGCCGGGCTGCTGGGCGAGGCGCGGGGGGCCCGCTGGCCGGAGGCCGCGATGATCGCGCACGGCTACGCGGGCGCGGCCCAGCTCAGGGTCATCTGCATGATGGCGATGCAGGACGCCGCCTTCGCGGTGGTCGCCGGCCGGGTGGACGGCTGTGCAGCGCTCGGCCCGTCCGTGCCCCGCGCGCCGGTCGAGGTGGGTGAGTCGCCGGGGCGGCTGCTCCAGGGCGCGGTGCGGAAACTGACCGCCGTCGCCGCCCTGCCGGGCCCCGTGCGGCCCGACCGCGAACGGCCTGTGCTCGCCCCGGGTGTCGATCCGGACTCCGATCAACTCCCTTTGGCTCAGCGAGAGTTGCTGTCACACATCGACGGACGCCGTACCGCTCGCGACCTCGCCTTCCTGGTCGGCCGGGGCGTCTACACCGTGACCGTCGAGCTCGCCCGGATGCTCGGCGAGGGCCTGCTGGAGTGTGCCGAGGGGGCGGCGGGCGAGGAGAGGGGCGCGGCGCCTGTCGTGATCCCTGTCCGGGCTCGGGAGACAGGGGTGCGCCGCCGCGTGACGCGGCCCGGCGGCGCGGCACAGGGCGGCGCGGCACAGGGCGGCGCGACCCACGGTGGCGCGGCCGCGCCTGCCGACAAGGCCGTATCTCCGTCCCCGGCACCCGATGCCCCCGATGCCCCCGAGATCCCCGAACCCCCCAGTGCCTCGCAGCTCCCTCGGCGGGACCCCGGGGCGAGTGGGATCACCGAAACTCTCGCCCCGGAAAAGAACGGGGCGAGTTGGAAAGGGTTCTTCCGTCTGCGCCACCGGATCTGGACTCCGGATTCCGGTACCTGACATTCCTGGAGAACCACGAAATGAATCAGCGCTCTTGAGTGCGAGAACGAACACATGTGATCAGGCGTCAGGGAGTTCAGTACATGGATCACGAGGCATTGGCCATGGAAATGAGAGGCCTGCGCGAGCAGGTGACGGGAATTACCGATACGGCGGTGGCGGCCGCCGACGGACTGCTCATAGCGGCCGACACCGCCGACACGATCGACCCGGAGGGACTCGCCGCGATCGCCGCGGCGGGCCTGGGCATCGCCCGCCGTACCGCCGAGGCGACGGGCCGGGGAACCCTGCGGCGGACGGTGGCGTACGGCAGCCACGGCTGCGCCGCCTTCTACGCGGTCGGCGACACCGCGCTGATGGTGGTCCTGGGCGACGAGGGCATCGACCTCGACCGGCTCCACCAGGAGACCCAGCCGACGCTGCAACGCATCGGCTCGATCCTCACCGCGCCCGACGCCACCCCACCCGATGCCCTGAGGCCGGACCTCGCCGCCCCCGATCCCACCGCCGCCCATCTCGACGCAACAGGCCTCACGGGCACCGAGCTCACGGCCACCGATCTCAGCGCCACCGATCCCACCGCCACCGATCTCAGTGCAACCGAAGGAGCGTGACCGCATGGCGACGAAACGAATGACGTCGGGGTTCTCGGACCAGGTGATGGCCCTGGTCAAGTCGCTCCGCACCGAGGCGCCGGACTGTGTGGCCACGGGCGTGGTCGACATGTCGACCGGCATGCTGCTGGCCTACGAAACCCTGGACAACCACCCGCCGGAGGTCATGGACCTCCTCGCGGGCGCCACGCTCGATCTGTTCCAGGGCCGTACGGTCGTGATGATCGAGGACGTCTTCAAGGAGCGCCGGGGCGTCACCGACGACCAGCACTTCTTCCAGGAGATCCTGGTGAACAGCGACAACCTGACCCACCTGTTCGTCCGGCTGAACGAACGCCAGGACGTCGTCGCGGTGTGCGTCTGCCGTAAGTCGGTGAACGTGGGCATGCTCTTCGCCCAGGTCAGGCGGGTCGTGAGGGAGTACAGCATCTGAGGGACGAGCGGTCGGCCTCTCCCCGTCCGGGAGAGGCCGACCGGCCCTGCTACTCCGTGCGCAGCCCTTCCGGCCGCATCAGCCGCAGCAGCGGCGGCAGGCTGAGGGCCGTCACCAGCAGGACGACGCCGGCGCCGATGCCGGTCATCGCCAGCACGCTCGACCAGTCCACCCGCACGGGTGTGCTCGTCATCTTCAACAGGACCGAACCAAGGGTCAGCCCCACCGCCAACGCCAGAGCGAGGCCGAGCGCGACGGGGATCGCTGTCTGCCAGAACACCGACAACCCCAGCGTGCTGCGCCGGGTGCCGAAGGCGACCAGGGCCGACAGGAGCTTTTTGCGCTCGCGCAGTTGCTCCAGCTGGGAGACCAGCAGGCTCGCCCCGATCAGCACGAGGACGCAGGTGGCGCCGACGAACAGGCCGGTACGGATGGAGGTGAACCGCTGGGACTCCTCGCTCGGCGTCCAGGTCATGGGATCGACCATGGGATTGATGCGGGCCGCCGTGTTGCGTACGTACTCGCTCGCGTCCGCCACCGAGTCGTCGAGCCGGAGATAGACCTGCCCGTACAGGGTCGGCTTCACCTTCGCCGGCAGCGCGCTCGGTGTGACGAGGACGCCCCAGGTCTCGCCGCCCGTGGGTGAGGTGCGGGTCTGCGCCTGCTTCACGCCGTGCGGCACCGTCCAGGCGACTTCCGCGCCCTTGGGCTGGTCCTTGTAGGACGGGTCGAAGTAGACCGTCCGGCCCGCCCGGAAGATCTTCGGGGTGTCGGTGTCGTCGAGTGCCTGTACGGCGAAGACGTCACCGTCGTGACAGGTGGGCAGCTTCGCCACCTCCAGCAGCGCCTCGCAGGTGCCGACGGAGACGTGCGCGGTGGATCCGGGGTCCTTGCGCCGGTTGCTCAGCTCGCCGTAGGACACCGTGGTCGCGCTGCGCACGCCCTTGGTCCGGCTGAACTGCGCTCCGGCATCGGTCGGGGACATGCCCTGCGGTACGTAGACCTCCATCTGGGCGCGTGTGAGGTCGTTCGCCGAATCCTTGGAGTAGTCGCCCTCGACCCCGGCGAACAGCATCTGCAGGGCGATGGCGCCGGCCACCGCGACCGCGATGCCATTGACCATGCGGGCCGCCGAGCCGCTGCTCAACTGGAGTCTGCGGATGGCGAGTTGACCGGCGACGCCACCGGGGTTCAGCCGGGCGACCACCGCTTCGACCACCCACGGCAGCAGTGCGGTGACGCCGATCAGCAGCAGGATGACACCACCGGTGACCATGTACTGGTTGAAGTCCCCGTTGTCCCGGCCCATGCCGATCATCGGGTACAGCAGCCCCAGCCCGCCGAGCGGCAGCAGCAGCCGCCACCACAGCCGGCGCCGCGAGGGCTTGGCGGTGCGCACCACGCCGAGCGGTTCGATGACGACTCCGCGCAGCGCGAAGAGCGTCACCGCGACGGCGGCGGCCGGCACGGCGAGGACGATCAGCGCGGCCAGCGCGGGCGTCGGGTTGAGGTCGCTGGGGAACACGCTGATCTGGAACAGCGTGATCTGCCCGGCGAGTTGACGTCCCAGTAGGAAGAATCCGGCGCCCAGCACAAGGCCCAGCACCGCTCCTGCCATCGCCTCGCCGGCCGCGATCCGCCGCGCCATCCCCCCGTCGGCCCCGACCAGCCGCAGCGCGGCGAGCCTGCGGTCGCGCCGCTCGCCGCCGAAGCGGACGGCCGCGGCGATGTAGACGCCGACCGGCATCAGCAGCACCACGAAGACGATGAGGATCAGCAGCACCAGGATCGGGTCCATCGCCTCGGACTCGCGCTTGACGCCGAAGGAGCCGATGCGTTCGATCCGCCCGGTGCTGTTCGCGGTTGCCTGGAGATCCTGGTTGCCCGCGTAATAGGCGAGTTCGTGCGGGCCCACCAGACCGGCGTCGGCGATGGTGCCGGTCACGCGGTAGGGCAGCCGGTCACGCAGCAGCTTGCCGTCGTCGGACTTCAGCAGCCGGTCGAGCGCGGGGGAGACGAGCATCTCGCCGGGCGCCGGGAGCTTCGCCACGCCGGGCGGCAGCGGCGGTCGGCTTCCGTCGGCCCGCAACAGACGCCCGCGGACGTCCTTGTCGCGGAAGGTGGTCTGGGCGTCGGCGACGAGCAGTGTGCGGTCCGACTTCTGCTCGTGCTTCGTGCCGTACGTGAAGTCGTTGCGGCCGGTCTCGCGGTCGTGCCGCGACTGCAGCGCGCTCGGTATCGCCGTGGTGAGCAGCAGCAGCGCCACGCCGAGGCCGACGCCGACCGCCGTGAGTACGGCCCGCACCCAGCCCTCGCGGCCGCCGGTGAAC
The DNA here is from genome assembly GCF_052543295.1 of Streptomyces sp. SAS_270. Lineage (NCBI taxonomy): Bacteria > Bacillati > Actinomycetota > Actinomycetes > Kitasatosporales > Streptomycetaceae > Streptomyces > Streptomyces sp. SAS_270. The sequence goes on along the minus strand of NZ_JBMNDS010000014.1, from coordinate 39,593 downwards.
GCGAACCGCACGCCCATGGCCAGATCGCGAGCCCCCTGAGGAACGTTCATACGACGCGCTCCATGTCCCGGGACTTCCCGTCGCGTACGACGATCTCGCGGTCGGAGTAGGCGGCCACCCGCGCCTCGTGCGTGACGAGCACGACGGCGGCGTTGGTGGACCGGGCGGCCTCCGTGAGCAGTTCCATCACCCGCTCGCCGTTGAGCGAGTCGAGGGCGCCGGTGGGCTCGTCGGCGAACAGCACCCGCGGCGCGGTGACCAGCGAGCGGGCCACGGCCACGCGCTGCCCCTGACCGCCGGAGACCTCACCGGGCCGCTTGCCCTTGAGGTCGTCGACCTCCAGGCGCTCCATCCACGACAGGGCGGTGCGCTCGGCCTCCTTGCGCCCGGTCCCGTTCAGCCGCAGCGGCAGCGCGACGTTCTCGACGCAGGTCAACTCCGGGACCAGCTGGCCGAACTGGAAGACGAACCCGAAGTCGCTGCGCCGCAGGGCACTGCGCTCCCGGTCGCTCATCCCGGCCATCTCCCGGTCGGCGTACGTGATCGAGCCCGAGTCGGGCGGCACGATCCCGGCGAGACAGTGCAGCAGGGTCGACTTCCCGGAGCCCGAGGGGCCCATCACCGCGACGACCTCGCCGGGGTGGATGGAGAACTCGGCACCGTCGAGTGCGACCGTCGGTCCGTAGACCTTGCGCAGACCCGAGGCGGCGAGCAGGGAACCAGCGGGATGTGTCGTCATCGGACCACCACCTCGGCGAGCTTGTCGAGACGGGCGGCGGTCAGTTCGAGCCAGCGCAGGTCGGCCTCCAGGTGGAACAGGGCGTGGTCGCAGATCAGTTGGTCCGCGAGATCGCCCTTGCGCTTGCGGTCGGTGAGGATGCGCATCATGCGCAGGTGCTCGGAGCGCTGCGTGTCGAGGATCCCGGACGCGTCGCGGTGCGTGAGCAGCGCGAGGACGACCTTGGTGTAGAGCGTCGACTGCAGGTAGGGCTCGGGCTTCTCCGGGGTGGCCAGCCACCGCTGTACGTCGGTGATGCCGGCCTCGGTGATGGCGTACCGCTTGCGCTCGGGTCCGCCCCCTGCCTCGATCCCGTCGACCTCGACGAGACCGTTCTTCAGCAGCCGGGACATGGTCGAGTAGACCTGGCCGTAGTGCAGCGGCCGGTCGTGACCGAACTTTTCGTCGAAGGCCCGCTTCAGGTCGTAACCGTGCCGGGGCCCGGACTCCAGGAGCCCGAGAAGAGTGTGACCGATGGACATGGGAGCACTGTACATACGGCGTATACACCTGGCGTATACACAGCGCGGATAGACGGGAGCGGGGAGTACGGGCCCGCAGGTCAGACCCGTTTGTCACAGGTGAGCAACAGCCGTTCAACCCGTCCGGCGCTTGAGGACGAGGCCGTCCAGGCCGAAAGCGGGGGGAAGGGGGCGCAGCCCCCAGGACAACGGGACGGGAAGGGGCGGAGGGGCGAAAAACCCGCCGGCCCCCTACTCCCCGGGTTCCTCGGAAGCCGGCGGCCGCCCCCGCCGGGGAATCGGCCCGGCCCCGCCGGGAAGGCGCCCGGCGTCGCCGAGGGCCCGCCGCAGCAGGAACTCGATCTGCGCGTTGGCGGACCGCAGCTCGTCCCCCGCCCAGCGGGCCAACGCGTCGTAGACGAGCGGATCCAGCCGCAGCAACACCTGCTTGCGCTGCTGCGGCCGCCGCTGGGGCCGGGAGTCCGGCCCCTCGGAGGGAGCCGTCACTGGTAGAGGGAGCCCGTGTTCAGGACGGGCTGCGGCGCGCGGTCCCCGCACAGCACCACCATCAGGTTCGACACCATGGCCGCCTTCCGCTCGTTGTCCAGCTCCACGATGTCCTGCTCGGTGATCCGGGCGAGCGCCGCCTCGACCATCCCGACCGCGCCGTCCACGATCTGCCGCCGTGCTGCCACGACCGCCCCGGCCTGCTGCCGCTGGAGCATCGCGGAGGCGATCTCGGGAGCGTACGCGAGATGCGTGAAGCGCGACTCGATGATCTGCACACCGGCGGCCTCCACGCGCGCGTGCAGTTCGAGGGCGAGCTTCTCGGTGATCTCCTCGGCGTTGCCGCGCAGCGAGAGACCGCCCTCGTCGTGGGCGTCGTAGGGGTACTCGATGGCGATGTGCCGTACGGCCGCCTCCGTCTGCGTGGCGACGAACTCCAGGAAGTCGTCGACCTCGAAGGTGGCCTGCGCGGTGTCCTCGACCTTCCACACCACGACCGCGGCGAGCTCGATCGGGTTGCCGTAGGCGTCGTTGACCTTGAGAACGGCGGTCTCGTGGTTGCGGACGCGGGTCGAGACCTTGGTGCGCGAGGTGAAGGGGTTCACCCAGCGCAGGCCGTCCTGCCGGATCGTCCCCCGGTAGCGCCCGAAGAGCTGGACGACGCGGGCCTCGCCCGGGGCCACGGTGTTGAGCCCGCGCATGGCGATGACGGCGGCGAGGAAGACCAGGATGCCGCCGACGATCAGCGCGGCCTTGGCGCCGGGTGCCGTGACCGCGGAGGCGGTCGCGAGCAGTCCGACGGTGGCCAGCAGCCCGAGCAGGCCGAGGAAGAGCGCGAGCCCGCCGCCGATGCTGTGCGCGGCGAACTCCCGCACACGTGGGGCGGGCATCTCGGGTACGTCGGCGGCGGGTGCGGAGTCGTGCGTGGTCATGGTGATGATCCCCCGGTTCGTTGGCTATCAAGCATCTATCTTAGTGATATCACTTTACCCGCCTCGGCAACCTTCGATGCCTTTCGATCGTCGATTTCGTAGGGGCAGGAGTGGGTTGCCCTGACGACAGGTGCTGATTCTCACGTCCGTAAAAGACCGGATCGGCGGCCCTTTGTCATATCGCGCGGTGTTAGTTTTCTGAGCTGACCTGAGCGACGAACCTGTGTGACGCACAAGTACGAACGCGACACGTGATCGCGACACGAGGACGAAGCGGAGCGGATCGGACCCATGGGACGAGCGGAAGAGAGACGAGCGCGGCAGCGCGGTGGCCGCCGCGCGGCGCCCAAGCGCTCGTCCGGAGCCGGAACCGCAGCCGGAAGCACGACCGCAACCGGAACCGGGCCCGCAGCGGGAACCGGAACCGCCGCCGGCAGCGGAACGCGAGCCGGAACCCGGGCCGAGTCCCGTGCGGCGGCGGCCGGCGGCAAGGCCGGGGCGAAGAAGGGCATACGCCGGTTCTTCACCTGGAAGAAGATCCTCGGCACGTTCTTCGGCATGCTCCTGCTCGGCATGGGCGCCTTCGTCGCGCTGTACCTGTGGATCGACATACCCCCCGGCAACGCGGCCGCGCAGCTGCAGAGCAACGTCTACAAGTACAGCGACGGCTCCACCCTCACCCGCGAGGGCGACGTCAACCGCGAGATCGTCGACCTGGACAAGGTCCCGAAGAAGGTCCAGCTGACCTTCGTCGCCGCCGAGAACAAGTCCTTCTACAAGGACGCCGGCATCGACTTCAGGGGCACGGCCCGCGGTCTGCTCAACACCCTGTCCGGCAAGGGCAAGCAGGGTGGCTCGACGATCACCCAGCAGTACGTCAAGAACTACTACCTGACCCAGAACCAGACCGTCACGCGCAAGCTGAAGGAACTGGTCATCTCGCTCAAGGTGGACCGCCAGAAGTCCAAGGACTACATCCTCGCGGGCTACATCAACACCAGCTACTACGGCCGCGGCGCGTACGGCATCCAGGCCGCCGCGCAGGCGTACTACCAGGTCGACGCGAAGAAGCTCAGCGTCTCGCAGGGCGCCTACCTCGCGGCGCTCCTCCAGGCCCCCAGCCAGTACGACTATTCCTCCGCCACTCCCACCGGCAAGCGGCTGGTGAAGAACCGCTGGAACTACGTACTGAACAACATGGTCGAGGAGGGCTGGCTCGACTCGGCCAAGCGCCAGGCCATGACGTTCCCGAAGCCCAAGGACCCCAAGGGCTCCGCCGGTATGGGCGGTCAGATCGGCTACATGGTCGAGGCGGCCAACAACGCGCTGGCGAAGCAGCTCGTCACTCAGGGAACGGCCGCCAACATCAACGACGCCAAGGCCCTCGTCGACCAGGGTGGCTGGACCATCACCCTGAACATCGACAAGAAGAAGCAGGCGCAGCTCGAGAAGTCCGTCAAGGCGAAGCTGACGAGCAAGCTGAACGGCAAGAAGCGCAAGGTCGACGACGCGGTGCAGGCCGGAGCCGCCTCGGTGGACCCGAAGACCGGCAAGGTCGTGGCGTTGTACGGCGGCGTGGACTACCTGAAGCACTTCACGAACAACGCGACCCGGCGGGACTACCAGCCCGCGTCCACCTTCAAGCCGCTGATCTTCGCGGCGGCGCTGGACCAGGGAGCCAAGACGCAGGACGACCGGGCGATCACGGCGAACACGATTTACGACGGCACGAGCGGCCGCCCGGTCAAGGGCAGCGACATCGCCTTCTCCCCGCCCAACGAGGACGACACGGACTACGGCAACGTCACCGTCCAGCGGGCGATGAACGCGTCCATCAACTCCGTCTTCGCGCAGATGGGCGTCGACGTGGGCATGGACAACGTGCTGAAGACCGCGGGCGAGCTCGGTATGGACGTCGACGGACTGCAGGCGGTGCCCGCGCAGACCCTGGGCACCATGGGCGCGAGCCCCCTGGAGATGGCGGGCGTCTACGCGACCCTCGACAACCACGGCAGGAAGGTCACCCCGGCCGTCGTCGCGTCGGCGGAGCACAAGGACCACACGGTGACCTTCCCGTCCGCGGTCGGCGAGCAGGTCATCAGCAAGGAGGCCGCCGACACGGTCACCTCCGTGCTGACCGGTGTGGTCGACGACGGTACGGCCCGGGTGTCGGTGTCGCAGGCCGCCAACCGTGACGGCCAGCACGTCGCGGGCAAGACGGGTACGTCCGACAACAACAAGTCGGCCTGGTTCACCGGCTACACGCCGAACCTGGTCACCTCGGTCGGCCTGTTCGGCGAGAACCCCAAGTCGCACGCCCAGGTCTCGCTGCAGGGCGCGACAGGTCTGATCCCGGGTGTGGGCCGTATCAACGGTGGTGGCTACCCCGCCCAGATCTGGGCGGCGTACACCTTCAGCGCGGACACCAGGACCACCAAGTTCACGCTGGACACCACGCAGGGTGCGGCCGTCGAGCCCACCGAGACGCCGACGTTCACCCACAAGCCGAGCGAGACGCCGTCGTCGACGCCGACCTCGGAGGAACCGACGACGGAGCCGCCGTCGACGTCCGAGGCACCGTCGCCGTCCGAGACGCCGTCCAGAACGCCGACGCCCACCAGAACGCCGACGAGAACGCCGACGCCCACCCTGACCGACGGGCTGCCGGAGGATCCGGTCGAGCCGAACGATCAGTGAGCGCGTGAAGAGGGCGCCCGGTGCTTCACCGGGCGCCCTCTTCGTGTGTGCGGTTGCTGTGGCCGGAGCCGTTCCGGGGCCCTGCCCCTTGCTAGGGGCGTTCGTTGACCGCCGGGATCCGGTTCAGCTCGAACCAGACCACCTTGCCGGTGCTCAGCCGGGTCGCGCCCCACCGTCTGGCCAGCTTGTTCACCAGGTACAGCCCGCGCCCGCCCTCGTCCGTGGCACGCGCCTGGCGCAGCCGCGGCAGCTGCGGGACGTCGTCGCCGACCTCGCAGCGCAGCACGTCGGTGCGCAGCAGTCGCAGGGTGACCGGCCGGGTCGCGTAGCGCACGGCGTTGGTCACGACCTCGCTGACGAGCAGCTCCACGGAGTCACTCATCTCCTCGAGGCCCCAGCGGGACAGGGCACGCCGGGCCAGCTTCCGGGCCCGGCCGGGGGCCGCGTCCTCCGGCTCCAGGAACCAGTACGCGACATCGCTCGGCGCGATCCCGTCGAAGCGGGCGGCGAGCAGCGCGATGTCGTCGTCCCGGTCGCCCGGGCCGAGCATGTCGAGCACCTCGTCGCACAGCGCCTCCAGCGGCGGCGGATGGTCGGGCCCGGTCAACTGGGCGGTGGCGGCGAGCCGTTCGCGCAGCTGCTCTATGCCGGTCCACACGTCGCGCAGCCGGGACTCCACCAGACCGTCGGTGTAGAGGAGCAGGGTCGCCCCGGCGGGGGCGTCCAGCTCCACCGCCTCGAAGTCGACGCCGCCGACCCCGATGGGGGCGCCCGGCGGCACCCGCAGCACCTCGGCGCGGCCGCCCAGGTGGAGCAGGACCGGCGGTGGATGGCCGGCGTTGGCGATGGTGATGCGGTGCGAGACCGGGTCGTAGACGGCGTACAGGCAGGTGGCCATGCGGTCGGTGCCGAGGCGCTGGGCCTGCTCGTCGAGGTGGTGCAGCACCTCCTGCGGCGGCAGGTCGAGACCGGCGAGGGTCTGCGCGGTGGTGCGCAGCTGGCCCATGATCGCGGCCGAGGTCATGGAGTGGCCCATGACGTCGCCGACGACGAGGGCGACACGGCTGCCGGGCAGCGGGATCGCGTCGTACCAGTCGCCGCCCACCCGGGCCGTCTCGGCGGCCGGAAGGTAGCGCGAGGCGAGCCGCACGCCGGTCGGGCGCGGCAGCGTCTCGGGCAGCATCGTGCGCTGGAGCTCGTCGGCGATGTACGCCTCGCGGCCGTACAGCACCGCCTTGTCGATGCCGAGCGCGCTGTGCGTGGCGAGCTGGGCGGCGACCAGCAGGTCGTCGGTCTCGAAGGCGGGCCGCTCCGGGCGGCGCAGGAAGAGCGCCGCGCCGATCACCCGGCGGCGGCCGCGCAGCGGCGCGAGGATGGCGCGCTGGCCGTCCGGCACCGGCATCCGGTCGCCGAGCAGCTCGGGCAGCGCGGCCCGGGCGGCGGGCGCGTCCGCGAACACCGGCCGTACGCCGCGCAGCACCTCGTTGAGCGCCCCGCCGGGCCGCACCTCGCACAGCTCGGCGGTGAGCGCGGACAGCTCGGAGTGCTCGGGCTGGACCTGGAGCGCGGGCATGAAGCCGCCCTCGGTGTCCCGCTCCTCGGGGATCCGGTCGGTACGCCGCAGCCGCAGCACGACGGGGCCGGTGGGCCGCTCGTCGCCGACCGGCAGCGGGTCGCGCAGATAGACGAGGATCGCGTCCGAGAACGTCGGCACGGTGGCCCGGCACAGACCCATCACGATCTCGTCGAGGTCGATGCCGCGGGCGATCCGCCGGGTCGCCGCGCCCACGAAGCGCAGCCGGTCCCCGTCGCGGCGCATCGGCATCGGGCCGGCGGGCGGCAGCCCCTGACCGGTGCGCCGGTCCGTGCCGGCGGGCGTGGCCGTCGGCCGCTCCTTCTCGGCGCCCTGCTGGAGCGGGATGCTCTCCGGCGCCGGACGCGGACGGTGCGGGTCGGGCTCGGTCGCCGAGGGCTGGGAGTGCTCCGCGCCCGCGGCGGGAGCGGGCGTTGCCGCGCCGGTGTCGGAGGAGCGCTTGCCGCAGGGCATGGCGGTGCCCGGGCCGTTGGGTGCGTCGCCGGTACGGGCCCCCGGGGCCGGGGGCGTCACGCCGTCACCGGTGCGGGCCTGATGGGGTAACGCGGCGGCCCCGGTGACCCGAGGCGGCTGTTCAGGGGGACGCAGGAGCGCCCCGCGGGGGTCCGCGGGGGCAGCGGGTCGGCCGGCGCCGGGTTGCGGGCGCTCATGCGCTGTGGGGTGCTCCGTCACGCGTGTCGAATCCGTCCGTCCGGGGCTGCGCGCCGGGCGCGCAGTTCGTCCCGCAGCCCCGATACCCGGAATGTGTGCCCCAGGAACGGAATCTGCGCCTCGACAGGTCCGCGGCCGGCTCTCGGCAGCGCGGACGCCGTCGTCGGACCGGTCGCCCGGCCGGCCGTCGGACCCGACTGCGGGCCCGACTTGGGACCGGTCGCCCTGCCCGATGCCGGGCCGGTCGCCGTCCCCGGCCTCGGACCGGACACCGGCGCGGGCCGGTGCGGCCCGCCCGGCCGTGTGCGGGCCGCACCGCCGTGGCCCTCGTACCCCTCGCTCACGTCCTGCCGCCCCTCGGTGACATATGGTCAAGCTCAGCGCATGCTGCGGGAGTTACTCCTGTGCGCCCTTGCGGAGGACGATCCTACGGTTGTCCCACGGGGGCGCATCAAGGGTCTCATGAGGACACGTGCGCGGGCGTACGGTCCCAGTCGTCCGGCAGGGACGGTACAGGCCAGGCGGGATCCGGGCGCCAGTGCTGCCAGCCCTCCGAGAAGGGCGGGCCCCAGGCGCGGATCACCTCCACGGCCGACTGCCCCGCCTCCCTTACCCGCCGGGCCAGTTGAGTATCCATCAGTCCGGCCCGCTGCGCCTGCGCGAACTCGTCCTCGTCGAGCCAGTGCCAACTCCGGTCGGGGGCCACGGCGATGTCCAGAAAGTGATCCTCGGAGTCGACGCCGCCCTCCCAACGCAGGCGCGGCGCCTCAAGGTTCACGTACCAGTTCTTGAAACGCCAGCCCGGCTCCCAGAACAGCCACACCGACCACGGCTCGCCGGGCCGCGCCAACTTCAGTACGCCGGTGCCGAACCAGCGGCCCCGCTGCACGGTGCGAGCCTTCGTGTAGCGGGACTCCAGCGGCTCCCCGTGCACCGGTGTACCGTCGGCGAGCACCGGCTTGACGCACTCGGTGCCGGGGGCCATCCACACCGCGAGCAGTTCGTCGTCGTCCCGGACCACGGTCACGGGGCGGCAGATATGGAAGCGCGCACCGGCGTTCTCCCGGTACCGCCACAGGATCTGGCTTCCGGGGGCCCAGTACGCCGCCGCCCCGCCCGCTTCCACTCGACTCACCGCTCCACCGTCTGTCATGGCCAGATATTAGGTGCCACAGGCATACGACGCTGCAGTGCGCGTCATGGTTCGCACCCGGGGACGAATGACGTTACGGGTGCGTCATCCGCAGGACATCAAGAGCCTCGTCCAGTTGCTCCGACGTCAGGTCGCCGCGGTCCACGTACCCGCCCTCCAGGACGACTTGACGGATGGTCTTCCGCTCCGCGAGCGCCTTCTTGGCGACCTTGGCGGCCTCCTCGTACCCGATGTACTTGTTGAGCGGCGTGACCACGGAAGGCGACGACTCGGCGTACTCGCGCGCCCGTTCGCGGTGCGCGACGATCCCGTCGACGGTCCGGTCGGCGAGCAGCCGCGAGACGTTGGCGAGCAGCCGGATGCTCTCCAGCACGTTCTTCGCGATGACCGGCAGCATCACGTTGAGCTCGAAGTTCCCGGCGGCTCCGGCGGCGGCCACGGTCGCGTCGTTCCCGGTCACCTGGGCCGCGACCATCAGCACGGCCTCCGGGATGACGGGGTTCACCTTGCCGGGCATGATCGACGAACCCGGCTGGAGGTCGGGCAGGGAGATCTCCGCGAGGCCGGTCCGCGGCCCGGAGGCCATCCAGCGCAGATCGTTGGCGATCTTGGTCAGCCCGACCCCGATGGTCCGCAGCTGCCCGCTGGTCTCCACGATCCCGTCCCGGGCCCCCTGCGCCTCGAAGTGGTCGCGGGCCTCGGTGAGCGGCAGCCCGGTGGCCCGGGCGACCTCGGCGATGACGGCCGCGGAGAACCCGACCGGGGTGTTGATCCCGGTCCCGACCGCCGTCCCCCCGAGCGGCAGTTCGGCCAGCCGCGGCAGCGAGGCGTTCAGCCGCTCCACCCCGTACCGCACCTGCGCCGCGTATCCGCCGAACTCCTGCCCCAGCGTCACGGGCGTGGCATCCATCAGATGCGTACGCCCCGACTTCACGACGTCCGCGAACTCCTCCGCCTTGCGCTCCAGGGAGGCCGCGAGGTGCTCCAGCGCGGGAATGAGGTCCCGGGTGACGGCCGCGGTGGCCGCGATGTGCAGCGAGGACGGGAACACGTCATTGCTCGACTGAGAGGCGTTCACATGGTCGTTGGGGTGTACGTCCCGGCCGAGCCGCTCGGTGGCGAGCGTGGCGATGACCTCGTTCGTGTTCATGTTGGACGAGGTCCCGGAGCCGGTCTGGAACACGTCCACGGGGAACTGCGTGTCCCACCGTCCCTCGGCGACCTCTCCGGCCGCCTCCTGCACGGCCTCGGCGACGTCCTTGTCGAGCACCCCCAGTTCGGCGTTCACCCTGGCGGCGGCGCCCTTGATCCGCGCGAGCGCCTCGATGTGCGCCCGTTCCAGGTGCTGACCGGAAATGGGAAAGTTCTCCACGGCCCGCTGCGTCTGCGCCCGCCACTTGGCGTCGGCGGGGACGCGGACCTCGCCCATGGAGTCGTGCTCGATGCGGTAGTCGCTCATGACGGATACAGCACACCCCCGGGCTGATGTATTTCAACCCGGGGGAGCGGCTGTGACGCGACCGGAGCAGCCCGACTAGGCCAGTCCGGGTCCGCGCACCGGAATGTGCGTGAACGTCGGCTCGGGCGCCGGGTTCTGGAAGAAGTCGTTGCCCTTGTCGTCGACGACGACGAACGCCGGGAAGTCCTCGACCTCGATCTTCCAGACGGCCTCCATGCCGAGCTCCTCGTACTCGACGACCTCGACCTTCTTGATGCAGTCCTGGGCGAGCCGGGCGGCGGGTCCGCCAATGGAGCCCAGGTAGAAGCCGCCGTGCGTGTCGCAGGCGTCCGTGACCTGCTTGCTGCGGTTGCCCTTCGCCAGCATCACCTTGGAGCCGCCCGCGGCCTGGAACTGCTCCACGTAGGAGTCCATGCGCCCGGCTGTCGTCGGGCCGAAGGAGCCGGAGGCGTAGCCCTCGGGGGTCTTGGCGGGGCCGGCGTAGTACACGGGGTGGTCCTTCAGGTACTGCGGCATCTCCTCGCCCGCGTCGAGGCGTTCCTTGATCTTGGCGTGGGCGATGTCGCGGGCCACCACCAGCGGCCCGTTCAGCGACAGCCGCGTCTTGACCGGGTACTTGGTCAGCTCGGCGAGGATGGCGTCCATCGGCTGGTTGAGGTCGATCCTGACGACGTCACCCGCCTCGTCGAGGTGCTCGTCCGTGGTCTCGGGGAGGAAGTGCGCGGGGTCCGTCTCCAGCTGCTCCAGGAAGACGCCCTCGGCCGTGATCTTCGCGACCGCCTGACGGTCGGCGGAGCACGACACCGCGATCGCCACCGGGCAGGACGCGCCGTGCCGCGGAAGACGGACGACACGTACGTCGTGGCAGAAGTACTTGCCGCCGAACTGCGCGCCGATGCCGATCTTCTGCGTCAGCTCGAAGACCTTCTCCTCCAGGTCCTTGTCCCGGAAGCCGTGGCCCAGCTCCGAGCCCTCGGACGGGATCTCGTCCAGGTAGTGCGCGGAGGCGTACTTCGCGGTCTTCAGGGCGTACTCGGCGCTGGTACCGCCGACGACGATCGCCAGGTGGTACGGCGGGCAGGCGGCCGTGCCCAGCGAACGGATCTTCTCCTCCAGGAACTTCATCATGGAGGACTCGTTGAGCACCGCCTTCGTCTCCTGGTAGAGGAAGGACTTGTTGGCGGAGCCGCCGCCCTTGGCCATGAAGAGGAACTTGTAGGCGCCGCCGTCGGTCGCGTACAGCTCGATCTGCGCCGGCAGGTTGGAGCCGGTGTTCTTCTCGTCCCACATGGTGAGGGGAGCCATCTGCGAGTAGCGCAGGTTCAGGTTCTTGTACGCGTCGTGGATGCCCTGGGACAGGGCCTTCTCGTCCTCACCTTCGGTGAGGACGTTCTGTCCGCGCTTGCCCATGACGATCGCCGTGCCGGTGTCCTGGCACATGGGGAGCACGCCCGCCGCCGCGATGTTCGCGTTCTTCAGCAGGTCCAGCGCGACGAACTTGTCGTTGCCGGACGCCTCGGGGTCGTCGATGATGCGGCGCAGCTGGGCGAGGTGCGCCGGGCGCAGGTAGTGCTGGATGTCGTGGATGGCCTCGGCGGCGAGCTTGCGCAGCGCCTCCGGGTCGACCTTGAGGAACGTCCGCCCGTCGGCCTCGAAGGTGGAGACACCCTCGGAGGTCACCAGCCGGTAAGGGGTGGTGTCCTCTCCCTGGGGGAGCAGATCGGTGTACGCGAACTCAGGCATCTCGCCCATTCCTCACTCTGACAGACAGCTTTTTCGGGCTCGGTTCGCCTCCGGAGCGCAGAAGCCTGTGCTCTCTCGCCGGTGGCCGGCACCCATTGGCAGCGCTCACCAGCGTAGAACCTGCGACGGACGGGGAGCTTGTGAGGTAAGGCTCAGTTCGCCGTCCGGGGCCTGCGCGGTTTCGTCGCCCACACCCCTAGTCGCGATCTATCGCGTTTGGGTACGCTGCTGCCGTGGACCTTCACAAGAGCCCCGCCCCGACCGACAGCCGGACCGACCCGTCGACCGGCGGCCGGCCCGCCGTGCCGGCCGAGCCCGCCGACTGGCGCTGCTCCGACGCCGACCGCGACCGCGTCGCGGACATCCTGCGCGACGCCCTCGCGGAGGGCAGGCTCACCGCGGAGGAGCACGCCGAGCGGGTCGAGGGCGTGCTGGCGGCCAAGACCGTGGGCGAGCTGGAGCCGTTCGTACGGGACCTGCCCGCCGCCCACGCGGGCCGCGCGACACCCGCCTACGGAGCCGTGCCCAACCGCCCCAGCCCGGGCGCGATCCCGGTGGAGGCCGACGAGAACGTGGTGGCGGTCTTCAGCACGGCGATGCGCAAGGGCCGCTATCGCGCCGGACGCCGTATCCACGCGTACGCCGTCTTCGGCAATGTCGAGATAGACCTCAGCGAGGCGATCTTCGAGTACCAGCAGGTCGTCATCAAGGCGATCTCGGTCTTCGGCAACATCGAGGTGCGCGTCCCGGAGAACGTCTCGCTGCGCGGCAGCGGCGGCGGCGTCCTCGGCAACTTCGAGGTGGACACGCTGGACTCGGGCGACCCCGAGGCCCCCGTGGTGTACGTGGACGGGCTGGCCGTCCTCGGCAACGTGGAGGCGAAGCCCAAGCGGGGCAAGCTCGTCGCGGACATCCTCGACCGGGTCGCGGACCGTGTGGACCGGAGTTTGCGCAAACACCTCGACCGTTGACGCTTGTGAATCCGAACGGTGTTCGGACGGCATCCTGACGTCGTCCCGGCGGCCGAAGCGGCGCGCGGAGCCGGCTCAGGTCCGGTCCAACGGGCCCGGATTCGAATGAGTCGCTCCGCTCTTCGGAACTCAGTGCATAGGCGCGCGCACAGCGGGTAGGGCTTGCTGCATCGTCTCTTGGAGGGCGCTGTGGACTTCCCGCGGCGCCCGGCACGCTCGCTAAGCCGTCGTCAGGAGTAGACCGTGCTGCAACCGCCGCATCAGTCCCTGCAGGTAGCTGCCGTTCCGGCCCAGCGGGCGCCAGTGCGGGACAGGGATCAGGAAGCGCCATGGCACACGGAGGCCGTGTGCCGGCGTGATGAGGCCGGCCTGTTCTTCGCCCCTTCGAAGGAGCCCACCGCGGCCCGTCTGTCCCGCGAGGAGGCGGCGAAGCGCGTCTGCGCCCGCTGCCCGGTGATGGTCGAGTGCCGCGAACACGCGCTGCTGCAACCTGAGCCCTACGGCGTGTGGGGCGGCCTCACCGCCGCCGAGCGCCGCGTGGTGCTCGCCAGGCGCCGTCGCCGCGAACTGGAAATGCAGAAGGCCCGCACCTCGGGCCAGATAGCAGCCGCCGGATAGTCCGTACGCGAGTGGGGGGCCCTCTCCGCACAGGGGGCGCCCCACTCGTGTACGACCACGGCCTCGAACCCGGCCGTGCCCGCGCCTACTTGGCGCGGTCGAAGTCGATCGCGCTGTACGCGCGCAGCTTGCTCAGCCGGTGCTCCGAGGTGATCTGGCGCACCGTGCCCGACTTGGAGCGCATCACGATCGAGTCGGTCGTGGCGGTCTCGGCGCGGTAGCGCACGCCGCGCAGCAGTTCGCCGTCCGTGATGCCGGTCGCGACGAAGAACACGTTCTCGCCGGAGACCAGGTCGTCCGTGAACAGGACCCGGTCGAGGTCATGGCCCGCGTCGACGGCGCGCCGGCGCTCCTCGTCGTCCTTGGGCCACAGCTTGCCCTGGATGGTGCCGCCCAGGCACTTCACGGCGCACGCCGAGATGATGCCCTCGGGCGTACCGCCGATGCCGAGCAGCAGGTCGATGCCCGTGCCCTCGCGCAGCGCCAGGATCGAGCCCGCGACATCGCCGTCGGAGATCAGCTTGATGCGGGCGCCCGTCTCGCGGATCTCCTTGATGATCCCGTCGTGGCGCGGCCGGTCGAGGATGACGACGGTGACGTCCTCGGGGGAGGAGTTCTTGGCCTTGGCGACCCGGCGGATGTTCACCGCGACGGGCGCGTTGATGTCGACGAAGTCCGCGGCCTCGGGGCCGGTGACCAGCTTGTCCATGTAGAACACGGCGGACGGGTCGAACATGGTGCCGCGGTCGGCGGCCGCGAGCACGGCGATCGCGTTCGTCATGCCCTTCGCGGTGAGCGTGGTGCCGTCGATCGGGTCGACGGCGATGTCGCACTCGGCACCGGTCCCGTCGCCGACGCGCTCCCCGTTGAAGAGCATCGGGGCCTCGTCCTTCTCACCCTCGCCGATGACGACGACGCCGTTCATCGAGACGGTGGAGACGAGGGTCCGCATGGCCCGCACTGCGGCGCCGTCGGCGCCGTTCTTGTCCCCGCGGCCCACCCAGCGGCCCGCGGCCATGGCGGCGGCCTCGGTGACGCGGACGAGTTCCAGGGCGAGGTTGCGGTCGGGGGCCTCGGGGGAGACCTCGAGTTCGGACGGCAGCTGATGATGCTCGGTCATCGAGACGCACCTTTCTGATACGGCGACGGCCGGATGAGGGTGATGGCCCCGACTCTATCGTCAGGCAGACAAAATGAGCAGGGGGCCCCACGGATGAGCAGACCACTGCACCTGCGACGATAGGCGCGTGGCAGGTACGAAAGGCAAGCAGAGCGTCCGGAACATGATTCTCTCGCTGGGCGTCATCACGCTCATGGCGAGCGTCATCTACGTCTTCATTCCGCACGACGAGGGCGGTACCCCCGACGTCAAGCGCGTCGACTACCGCGTCGAACTGCTCACGGCACGCCGCGCCGCGGCCTATCCCGTGGCGGCGCCCGAAGGCCTGCCCGGCACGTGGAAGGCCACGTCCGTGCGGTTCGACGGCTCCGCGTTCGACGCCTGGCACCTCGGCTTCCACGCTCCCGACGGCGAGTACGTGGCGATCGAGCAGTCCACGCAGAAGCCGACCGTGTTCATCGACACGGCCAGCGGGGGCGCCAAGGAGACGAAGGTCACCGAGCGGATCGGCGACCGGACATGGCAGCGCTACGCGGGCGGCCGGTACGACGCCCTCGTCCTGAAGGCCAAGGGTTCCACCACGGTGGTGGCGGGCACGGGCTCGTTCGCGCAGCTGGCGAAGATGGCCGAGTCCCTGAAGGCGGAGTCCGCCAAGACGACGTGACACACCGCGTGGACGCAATGAGGAGGGCCCCCGGCGCGCTGCCGGGGGCCCTCCTCATGTGCCTGCGCGGTGACTCAGACCGTGGTGACGACCTGGTCGAAGTCCAGGCGCGGGGAGCGCGGGAACCAGGCGTCCTCGCCCGGCTTGCCGATGTTGATGACCATCAGCGGGGTGTGGTCGTCGTCCAGGAACTCCTTCTGCACACCGGCGAAGTCGAGGCCGGTCATCGGGCCGGCGGCGAGGCCGGCGGCGCGGACGCCGACGATGAAGTAGGCGGCCTGCAGCGCGGCGTTCAGCGAAGCGGCGCCCTCACGGGCCGGGCGCTCGGCGAAGAACATGTCCTTGGCCTGCGGGAAGTGCGGGAACAGCGCGGGGAGCTCCTCGTGGAACTCGTTGTCCGCGGAGAGGATCGCGACCAGCGGGGCGGTGGCGGTCTTCGGCTGGTTGCCCTCGGCCATGTGCTTCACCAGGCGCTCGCGGGCCTCGGCGGAGCGGACCAGGGTGATGCGCAGCGGCGACTGGTTGAAGGCGGTCGGGCCGTACTTGACCAGGTCGTAGATCGCCTGCACCTGCGCGTCGGTCACCGGCTCGTCGGTGAACGTGTTCGCGGTGCGGGCCTCGCGGAACAGCAGGTCCTGGGCGGCGGGGTCAAGAACGAGAGACATGAAGGAACCTTCTCCAGATGTGCGTCGGATCCGGGGGGATCGGCTGGCAGTACCGACATTACGGCGATGAGGTTTAAGGTTCAACCAAAATCGGCCGATGGTGATCCTCTTCACAGGCGACGGAGGTGGCGGGAACGACGAAAGGGACCCCGCAGGGCCCCTTTCTCGGCGTTCGTCCGGGCGAAGGCGACTCAGAGGGTCACTCGGAGTCGTCGTCCTCGCCGTCCGGCTCCTCCTCCGCCAGCGCCGCGTCGAGCCGCGCCCGCGCGCCCTCCAGCCAGCGCCGGCACACCTTCGCCAGTTCCTCGCCGCGCTCCCAGAGGGCGAGGGACTCCTCAAGAGTCGTGCCGCCCGCCTCCAGCCGGCGTACGACCTCGATCAGCTCGTCCCGCGCCTGCTCGTACCCGAGCGCCTCGTCCACCTTGCTGGTCATCCGCCCACCCTACGCATCTGCTCGTACTGTGAATTCACCCTCGGCGACCCGCGCCCTGAGCGTTTCGTCCGGTGCCACCTCGGCCGGGTCCCGGACCACGTGACCGTCGGCCTTCTGGAGCACCGCGTAACCCCGCTGGAGGGTCGCCGCGGGGGAGAGGGCCACCACGCGCGCGCGGGTGTGGGCCAGCTCGGAGTCGGCGCGGTCGAGAAGATGCCCGAGCGTGCGCCGCCCGCGGTCGACCAGCGAGGCGACATGGTCGGCCCGCTCGTCCACCATCCGGTGCGGATCCTCTATCGAGGGGCGGGCCAGCGCGTGCGCGAGACCACGCTCCTCGCGGTCGATGTACGACTGGACGCAGCGACGCGCCCGGTCCCGCAGGAACCGCACCCGCTCGAACTCCTCGCCGACGTCCGGCACGACCTTCTTGGCGGCGTCGGTCGGTGTGGACGCCCGCAGGTCCGCCACATGGTCGAGCAGCGGGTTGTCCGGCTCGTGCCCGATCGCCGAGACGACCGGCGTACGGCAGGACGCGACCGCCCTGACGAGCTGCTCGTCGGAGAACGGCAGCAGGTCCTCCACGCTGCCGCCGCCGCGCGCCACGACGATCACGTCGACCTCGTCGAGCGCGTCCAGCTCCTTCACCGCCTGCACGACCTGCGGCACCGCGTGCACACCCTGCACGGCGACGTTGCGCACCTCGAAGCGGACGGCGGGCCAACGGTGGCGCGCGTTCTCCAGCACGTCCCGCTCGGCCGCGGACGCCCGCCCGCAGACGAGCCCGATCAGCTGCGGCAGGAACGGCAGCGGCTTCTTGCGCTCGGGCGCGAAGAGCCCCTCGGCGGCCAGTGACTTCTTCAACTGCTCAAGCCGGGCGAGCAGTTCACCCACACCCACCGGCTTTATCTCGACGGCCCGCAGCGACAGCTGCCCCCGCGGCGCGTACCACTCCGGCTTCGCGTGGACGACGACCCGCGCGCCCTCGCTCACCACGTCGGCCACCGCGTCGAACACCTGGCGGTAGCAGGTCACGCTCACGGAGATGTCGTACGACGGGTCGCGCAGCGTCAGGAAGACGACGCCCGCGCCGGGGCGCCGCGACAACTGGGTGATCTGCCCCTCGACCCACACCGCGCCGAGCCGGTCGATCCATCCCCCGATGAGCCGCGACACCTCGCCGACGGGCAGCGGGGCGTCCGCGGACGTGTTGAGAGCCATGCGCCGAGCGTAGTGGCCGCCACCGACAGGAGGGGGCCACAGCCCGTCCGGCGTTCGGGCACGAGACCGTTCAGGCCGATACGGGGGGTGCCGGCCGCCCCCGCTGGACGACCAGCACCGCCAGCCCCACCGCGAGCCAGACCGCCCCGACCACCTGCGCGGTGCCCGACGCCTCCACGATCACGGCGACGGTGATCGCGGCGCCGACCACAGGAATCAGCACGTGCCGCCACCACACCACCGGCCCACCCCGGCGCCGTACCGCGAACCACCCCACCACGCTCGCGTGCAGCAGCGTGAAGGCCGTCAGCGCGCCGATGTCGACCACCGACACCAGGTGGTCCATGCCGTCGTCGCGCCGAGCCGCCCACACCGCGGCGACCAGCGTGATGACCGCCGCCGTCAGCAGCGCGGCCCGCGGCACCCCGGAGTCGGTCCTCGACAGGGCGCGCGGCAGCCGTCGGTCGCGGGCCATCGCGAAGACGAGGCGCCCGGCCGCGGCCTGTCCGGCGAGCGCCGCGAAGGCCGCGCCGATCGCCTTGCTCACGGCCACCAGGTCGTGCAGCCATGTGCCGACGGACGTGTTCACGGTGTCGTAGAACGCGGAACCCTGCCGGACCGGCTCGGCGGCGAGCCGCGCCGACGACACGGGCTCCAGAAGCGCGATCAGATACGTCTGCGCCACGAACAGCACACCGGCCATCGCCAGGCAGAACAACACCGCCCGCGCCACCTTCTGCGAACCGCCGGTGACCTCCTCGGCGAACGAGGCGATCGCGTCGAAGCCGAGATACGACAGAACGGCGACCGACACCGCGCCGAAGACCGCCGACAGCGCGAACGCCCCCTGCGAGCCGTCCCCCGACAGCGGCGACAGCCAGCCGCGCTCGGCCCCGTCGCGCGCGAGCACGACGACCGCCGACACGACGAAGACCACCAGGACGACGATCTCCATGGCCAGCACCAGAAAGCCCACCCGGGCGGCCGTCCGCACGCCCCACAGGTTCAGGGCCGTCGTGACGAGCACGGCGAGCGCGGTCCACACCCACCGCGAGACGTCCGGGACCAGGGAGTTCATCGCGATCCCGGAGAAGAGGTAGGCCACCGCCGGGATGAGGAGGTAGTCCAGCATCGCCATCCATCCCGCGACGAACCCGGCCTCCCTGCCGAGCGCCACGCGCGCGTAGGCGAACACCGAGCCGGCCTGGGGGACCACACGAACCATCTGCGCGTAGCTGAATGCGGTGAAAGCCATCGCCACCGTGGCGACGACGTAGACCAGCGCCACCGCGCCGTGCGACTTGGCGTCGAGCGTCCCGAAGACCCCGACCGGAGCCATCGGCGCGATGAACAGCAGCCCGTAGACGACCAGGTCCCGGAAGCCCAGACTGCGCCGCAGCCCGCCTGCGGCCCCGGTGGCGTCCGCGGTGCCGGGGGTGGTCTGCGTGTCGGACATCCTGCCTCCCGAGAGTCGTGCCTGACCCCACCCCTCCCAGCTCCTGCCCAGTCTCCCCAAGGAGGCGATCTTTGACCTGCCGGGCGCGGCCTTACGATGGTTCGCATGACTGCTTCGCCTGGCCGCCGTGTCCTGCTCGCCGCTCCCCGTGGCTACTGCGCGGGTGTGGACCGCGCCGTGATCGCCGTCGAGAAAGCCCTCGAGCAGTACGGGGCTCCGATCTACGTCCGCCACGAGATCGTGCACAACAAGTACGTCGTGCAGACCCTGGAGAAGAAGGGCGCCATCTTCGTCGAGCGGACGGCGGAGGTCCCCGAGGGGGCCATCGTGATGTTCTCGGCGCACGGTGTCGCCCCGGTCGTCCACGAGGAGGCCGCGGCAGGCAAGCTCGCCACCATCGACGCGACCTGCCCGCTGGTCACCAAGGTCCACAAGGAAGCCGTGCGCTTCGCGAACGAGGACTTCGACATCCTCCTCATCGGCCACGAGGGCCACGAGGAGGTCATCGGCACCTCCGGCGAGGCGCCCGACCACATCACCCTGGTCGACGGCCCCGAGGACGTCGCCAAGGTCGAGGTCCGCGACCCCTCCAAGGTCGTCTGGCTCTCCCAGACCACCCTCTCGGTCGACGAGACGATGGAGACGGTCGACGCGCTGAAGGAGAAGTTCCCCCAGCTCATCTCCCCGCCGAGCGACGACATCTGCTACGCCACGCAGAACCGTCAGCTCGCCGTGAAGAAGCTCGCCGAGGACGCCGAGCTGGTCATCGTGGTCGGCTCCAAGAACTCCTCGAACTCGATCCGCATGGTCGAGGTCGCCCTGGACGCGGGCGCCCCCGCCGCCCACCTGGTGGACTTCGCGGCCGAGATCGACGAGGCCTGGCTGGAGGGCGTCACCACGGTCGGCCTGACCTCCGGTGCCTCCGTCCCGGACGTCCTCGTCGAGGGCGTACTGGAATGGCTGGCCGAGCGCGGTTACGGCGACGTCGAGACGGTGAAGACGGCCGAGGAGTCCATCACCTTCTCGCTGCCCAAGGAACTGCGCCGCGATCTGCGCGCGGAGGCGGCGGCCCTGGTGGCGGAGCGCACGGGGACGGCACCCTCCGCGGAGTGACTGTCAGTCGTACGTCGTAACGTGGTGCCATGCAGATCTTCGGCGTGGACATCGGCGGATCCGGGATCAAGGGCGCCCCTGTGGACCTGGACCGCGGCGACCTGGCCCAGGAGCGCTTCAAGGTGCTCACCCCGCACCCGGCGACCCCGGACGCGGTGGCCGACGGCGTGAAGGAGGTCGTCGGCCACTTCGGCTGGACGGGCCCGGTCGGCATCACGTTCCCCGGAGTGGTCACCGGCGACTCCCACATCCGTACGGCCGCCAATGTCGACAAGGGCTGGATCGACACCGACGCGCGTGCCCTGCTGAGCGAGCGGATCGGCGGGCTCCCGGTGACGGTGCTCAACGACGCGGACGCGGCGGGCGTGGCCGAGATGCAGTTCGGCGCCGGCCAGGGCCGCAAGGGCACGGTCCTGCTGCTCACTTTCGGCACGGGCATCGGCAGCGCCCTCTTCGTCGACGGCGAGCTGGTCCCCAACACCGAACTGGGTCACCTGGAGCTGAACGGCCACGACGCGGAGACCCGCGCCTCCACCAAGGCCAAGGACGATCACGAGCTGACGTGGGAGCACTGGGCACGCCGCGTCACGAAGTATCTCGCCCATGTCGAGATGCTCTTCTCCCCGGAGCTCTTCATCATCGGCGGCGGCGTCAGCCGCAAGGCCCCGAAGTTCCTCCCCCTGATCGAGGGCATCAAGGCGGAGATCGTCCCGGCCCAGCTGCAGAACAACGCGGGGATCGTGGGAGCGGCGATGCGGGCGGCGCAGAAGGCGTAGCCGGCAGGGAGTGCTGCCGGCGGCCCTGTGTCACACCGGGCGCCGCCGCGGTTGCCCGGCGGCCTGCTGGGCCCGCCGCTGGGCCGCCCGGCGGCTCATCAGCCGCACCTTGCGCACGGTCGCGATGAGCCCGGTGACCAGCGTCCCGCCGTACAGCCAGCCCGCCTGTGTGGCGAGCGCGGTGGCCAGCCCCATGGCGCGGCCCCCGAGCCCGCCGCCCCCGTCGGCGACGGGCAGCAGTCCGAAGGCGAAGGCGATCGGGACGACGACTGGCGCCGTCACGAGGTCGCCGCGCCGCACCCACAGGCCGGTCAGCGCGCAGACCGGCAGGAACAGCACCCCGTACACCGTGAGCGAGGCCCCGAACAGCAGCTGGTCGAGGCAGCCGAGCGCGAACATCGCCGCACCGGCGAACAGCCCGCTGCCGAGCCCGGTCAGCCGGGGGTTCGGCATCCGCCGTACGGCCTGGACCAGCGGCGGCGCGGACCGTCGGGCAGCGGACGCACCCCGCCGTACGCCGACGGCCGCCCCTCGCCCGGCCTGTGCCGGAAAAGGCGTGCCGCGTCGAGGTCTCTGCTGAGGGGGACGCGTCCTGTGTTGCTCCACTGGACCAACTTAGGTCGGTTTATGTGTGGAATAGCCCTTCAGACACGCGGTTGGGCGCACCTTGGTCAACCTTGGCCAAGCGTTCGATACGCCGCCGGGGCGGGGCCGCGCACGCCGTAGACTGGGGGATCGGCCCGTACAAAGAACATGGATCCGGGCCCACGCAGTCCCAGCCCAGCCCCCATCCTCTCGTACGGGAAGTCGCAACGTGTCGCTCACGATCGGAATCGTCGGCCTGCCCAACGTCGGCAAGTCGACCCTGTTCAACGCCCTGACCAAGAACGACGTGCTGGCGGCCAACTACCCGTTCGCCACGATCGAGCCGAACGTCGGCGTGGTCGGCGTCCCGGACGCCCGCCTCACGAAGTTGGCCGAAATCTTCGCTTCGCAGAAGATCCTTCCCGCCACCGTCGACTTCGTCGACATCGCCGGCATCGTGCGCGGCGCCAGCGAGGGCGAGGGCCTGGGCAACAAGTTCCTCGCGAACATCCGCGAGTCCGACGCGATCTGCCAGGTCATCCGCGCCTTCAAGGACGAGAACGTCGTGCACGTCGACGGCAAGGTCTCGCCCAAGGACGACATCGAGACGATCAACACCGAGCTGATCCTCGCCGACCTCCAGACCATCGAGAAGGTCCTGCCGCGCCTCCAGAAGGAGTCGCGCATCAAGAAGGACGTGGTCCCGAAGGTCGCGGCGGTCGAGGCGGCCAAGGAGATCCTGGAGAAGGGCGACACGCTCTTCTCGATGGGCATCGCCCAGGGCTCCGGCAAGGAGGAGCTCCTCCACGACCTGCACCTCCTCACCACCAAGCCGTTCCTCTACGTCTTCAACGTGGACGAGGACGAGCTGACCGACGAGGAGTTCAAGGCCGAGCAGCGCGCGCTGGTCGCCCCCGGTGAGGCGATCTTCCTCAACGCCAAGCTGGAGCAGGACCTCGCCGAGCTCGACGAGGAGGACGCCATGGAGCTCCTGGAGTCGGTCGGCGCCGAGGAGCCGGGCCTCGCCACCCTCGCCCGCGTCGGCTTCAACACCCTCGGCCTCCAGACGTACCTGACGGCCGGCCCCAAGGAATCCCGCGCCTGGACGATCAAGAAGGGCGCGACCGCCCCCGAGGCCGCCGGAGTCATCCACACCGACTTCCAGAAGGGCTTCATCAAGGCCGAGGTCATCTCCTTCGCCGACCTCGTCGAGA
Organism: Streptomyces sp. SAS_270; assembly: GCF_052543295.1. Taxonomy (NCBI): domain Bacteria; kingdom Bacillati; phylum Actinomycetota; class Actinomycetes; order Kitasatosporales; family Streptomycetaceae; genus Streptomyces; species Streptomyces sp. SAS_270. The sequence goes on along the minus strand of NZ_JBMNDS010000014.1, from coordinate 16,785 downwards.
CCGGCTCGGTCGCCGAGGCCCGCGCGAAGGGCAAGGCCCGCATGGAGGGCAAGGAGTACGTGATGCAGGACGGCGATGTGGTGGAGTTCCGCTTCAACGTGTGACGGGCTGAGGACCTGATCGGCCGAGGTGCCGGTCAGGCAATAGAACTCCAGGTCAGGGGCCGGATCTTCGGATCCGGCCCCTGTCTGCGAGTACCGCCGCCCGGGCTGGCAGGCTGACCGCCATGAGGATCGCGGCAACCCAGTTCACCTGTGTCCCCGCGGACATCGGGGCCAATGTGCGGCAGATGGCTGCTCTCGCCGCCGAGGCGGGTGCGCAGGGCGCCGAAATGGTGGTGTTTCCCGAGCTGGCGCCGACCGGGTACGAACTCGAGGCACTGCGCGCCGACAGAGATCTCTGGGTGCAGCCGGACGATCCCCGCCTGGACCCGCTCAGGACGGGCGGCATCGCCACCGTCATCAACTGCGCCACCGCGACGGGCGGGAACCGGCCCGCCATCGAGACACTGGTCTTCGCAGCCGACGGCGAACTGGTCACCGCGTACCGCAAGCAGCATCTGTTCGAGCACGAGCAGGGTGTGTTCCTGGCAGGCCGGAACGACGGGCGGTTCGAGCTCGGCGGGCTGCGCTTCGCCCTGGCGACATGCTTCGACAACCACTTCCCGGATCTGGTCTCCCGGGGCGCCGCTGACGGGTGCCATGTGCATCTGGCGAGCTCGCTGTACGGCATCGGCGGTGGAGTGAGCGAACTGGAGTCGGTGTATCCGGGCATCGCCAAGGACTTCCCCCTGCATGTCGTCCTGGCCAACCATGTCGGTCCGGCCGGCGCGTGGACGGGCTGCGGCCGCGCCGCGCTGTGGGCTCCGGGAGGCGCCGTCCTCGCTCAGGCCGACGCGGAGACCCCGACGGTGGTGACCGCCGAAGTCGGACCGGCCCCTGGGCCTCAAGGATGAACGTCACGGGTACTGCGGTACTGCCGAGCCCGAGATCGCGGGGCGTGACGGGCCTACGCCCGGGCCAGCCCCGTCTTCAACCCCGCCCCGCACAGCGGTACGACGGCGCTGCGTTCGCCGAGGGAGCCCTCCCGTACGGCTGCCCAGCAGGCGACCCCCGTCGACTCGACGTACAGTCCGCGCGAGGCCAAGTCCCGCTGGGCATGCCGGATCTGATCCTCCGTCACGGTCAGGAAGGCGCCGCCGGACTCGCGTACCGCGCGCAGGATCTGCCGGGCCCGCGGGGGACGCGGAATCGCGATGCCCTCCGCGAAGGTGGGCGCCATGGAGGTGACGCCGACCAGGTCGCCCGCTCCCGCGTCCCAGGCCCGTGCCAGCGGGGCGACCGCCGCGGCCTGGACGGCGTACAGGGCGGGCCGCCGGTCGATGAGCCCCGCCGTGTGCAGCTCGGCGACCGCCAGTGCCGCGCCCAGCAGCAGCGTGCCGTTGCCGACCGGCACGACGATCACGTCGGGGAGCCGTCCGCCGAGGTCCTCCCACAGTTCGTGGACGTACGTCTTCGTGCCGTGCAGGAAGTACGGGTTGAAGACGTGCGAGGCGTAGAACGTGCCCTCCTCGTCCGCCGCCTCCCGCGCCGCGGTCGCCGTCGCCTCGCGGTCGCCGTCCACGATGTGCAGCCGGGCCCCGTGCGCCCCGATCTGCTCCAGCTTCTTCGGCGACGTGCCGTCGGGGACGTAGACCGTGCAGGGCAGTGCGGCCCGTGCGCAGTACGCGGCGATCGCCGTGCCCGCGTTGCCGCTGCTGTCGGCGATCACCCGGCGGGGGCCCAGCCGCAGCGCCAGCTCGGCGAGCAGCACCGCGCCCCGGTCCTTGAACGACAGCGTCGGCATCAGGAAGTCGAGCTTGGCCGAGACGCCGTCCCTGAGCGGGACGAGCGGGGTGCGGCCCTCGCCGAGGCTGACCGTGGGGGCGGCGAGCGGCAGGCACTCCGCGTAGCGCCACAGGGAATTGACCCGTCCCGCAAGGGACTTGAGGGAGGCGGGCGTCGGCGAGAAGTCCAGGTCGAGCGGACCACGGCAGGCCGGGCAGCACCAGGCGAGCGAGCCGGCGGGGACGCGCGTGCCGTCCGTGGGGCAGAAGCAATCCGGCAAGGGAGTCATGAGCGCAGGGTAGATGCGCCGCGCGCCGCGGCTCCGGATCGGCGACCCGGCTCGCTGCGGGGAAAGGTCCCGTTTGCCGCCCGCATACCGTCCCTGCCGGCCGCGCGCTTACGATCTGCCCAGCAGTACGGCAGTCGTACGCCAGTTCTGCACCACCCGGACTAGGAGCAAGGTACCCGTGGCCATACCGCCGCCGCCCGGGCAGCAGCAGCCCGAAGGCTCGTACCCGCCGCCGTACCCGCACTACCCGCAGTACCCCCAGGGCGGCGGCCCCTACGACCAGGGCGGCCCGTACCAGCAGCCGTACGGAGGCACTCCTTACGCCCCCTGGGGGCAGGGCTACTCCCCGTTCAACCGGCCCGTGCCCGTCAACGGCCTCGCGATCTCCGCGCTCGTGCTCGGCATCCTCTGCTTCCTGCCCGCCGTCGGGCTGGTCCTCGGGGCCGTCGCGCTGCGCCAGATCAAGAAGCGGGGCGAGCGGGGCAAGGGGATGGCGGTGGGCGGCATGGTGATGTCGTCCGTCGGCGTCGTGCTGCTCGTCGTCGCGCTAGTCACCGGTGGCGCGCGCGACTTCTGGGACGGCTTCCGGGACGCGGCGGACGACTCGCGCGGCAGCGGCGGCTCCGCCTTCTCGCTCGACAAGGGCGACTGCATCGACGCACCGGGCGACGCCCTGGAGGGCATGGCGTACGACGTCGAGACGGTGCCGTGCAGCGGGCGGCACGACGCCGAGGTTTTCGCGAACTTCGAGATGGACGACGGGAGTTACCCCGGCGACAACGAGGTCACCGACGCCGCCGACGACAAGTGCTACACGCTCCAGGACACGTACGCGATGGACGTCTGGGCCCTCCCCGGCGACGTCGACGTCTACTACTTCACGCCCACCCGGCAGAGCTGGCGCCTCGGCGATCGCGAGGTCACCTGCATGTTCGGCAACACGGACGAGGCGGGCACGCTCACCGGCTCCCTGCGCAACGACGCCACGACGCTCGACGCGGACCAGGTCGCCTATCTGCAGGCCGCCCACCTCCTCAACTCGGCGATGAACTCGGCCCCCGACGAGGAGTACGTCGAGGACGACCTGCCCGGTCACAAGGAGTGGGCCGACCGGATGTCCCACGCGCTCACCGAGCAGACGGGCACCCTGCGCGGCCACACCTGGCCGGACGCCGTGGCCGGGCCGATGGCCGCCCTGGTGAAGAACATCGGCCTCTCGCAGGGGGAGTGGGCGAAGGCGGCCGACGCGAAGAACCCCGACGCCTTCTACGCCCACTACGAGAAGGCCATGAAGTACATCGACCCCCGAAAGACGGTCACCACACGCAAGGCTCTGGGCCTCGCCACCACCCCGCCGGCCTACGACGAGGACGGCGGTGACCAGAGCGGTGGTGGAGGCGACACCGGGATTGAGGTGTGACGGCGGCTATACCGGGGAGAAAGTGCCTGCGTAAAGCCCCCCGTGGGCACAAGTCATCACATCGAGTGATTCTCTGGCCTTTGCTTGCATGGCACAACCCACGGTTGCCAGGCTGTTGCTGTCTGTACAACCTGATGGGAGCGGCCAGTGACTTTCGGTGAGCAGCCGGCGTACCTGCGTGTCGCGGGTGATCTCCGCAAGAAGATCGTCGACGGCTCGCTGCCACCGCATACGCGGCTGCCTTCGCAGGCCCGCATCCGCGAGGAGTACAACGTCTCGGACACGGTCGCCCTGGAGGCGCGCAAGGTCCTGATGGCCGAGGGGCTGGTCGAGGGGCGCTCCGGCTCGGGGACGTATGTGCGGGAGCGGCCCGTGCCCCGCAGCGTCGCCCGTTCCGGGTTCCGGCCGGACAGCGGGGCCACCCCGTTCCGGCAGGAACAGGCGGACGTCGCCGCGCGCGGCACCTGGGAGTCGCACAGCAGGCAGGCCGAGGCGAGCGGCGCCATCGCCGAGCGGCTCGGCATCCAGCCCGGCGACCGGGTGATGTGCACGCAGTACGTCTTCCGGGACGGCGGCGAGGTGATGATGCTCTCCACCTCCTGGGAGCCGCTCGCGGTCACGGGGCGCACGCCGGTGATGCTCCCCGAGGAGGGTCCGCTCGGCGGCATGGGCGTGGTCGAGCGCATGGCCGCCATCGACGTCGTCGTGGACAACGTCACGGAGGAGGTCGGCGCCCGCCCGGGGCTCGCCGAGGAACTCCTCGCGCTGGGCGGCGTACCCGGGCATGTGGTCGTCGTCATCCAGCGGACGTTCTTCGCGTCCGGGCGACCGGTCGAGACGGCCGACATCGTCGTCCCGGCGGACCGCTACCGGATCGCGTACCACCTGCCGGTGAAGTAACCCGTCTCCGGGCTCATCTACCCGGTAAGCAGCCCGTATCCGGGCCAACCTGCCGGTAAGCAGCCCGTATCCGGGCCAACCTGCCGGTGAAGCAGCCCAGCTGTGCGGGTGAAGCAGTTCGCCCGCGCCTGAAGTCCCTTTCCCGCGCCCGCTGTTCGAAACCGACGGCACGCCTTGGCTTGTTGCGTACCTCTTTGTGAAAAGCCGTATTCGCTGCGTGAAGGTTAGGCGTAGGCTCGGGCATATGCGGATTGCGGTTTCCTTAGAGGGCGGGGCACTGGGGGTCCCTCCTGCTCGAACCCCGTGCGGAGCACGGGGCAGCGGGCCGGGGACGGGAAGTGGAGGGGCGCGATGAACGACGGCACGATCACTCTTCCCTGGCTCGTCATACGGCAGGACGACAACGGCAATCGCTACCGCGTCGGCAGGTACGCGACCAGGGCCGAGGCCCAGAAGATCGCGGACAGCCTCGACGACCGCGGACACAAGCAGCTCTACTGGGTCGAGAGGATCGCCCAGAACGGCAACGGCGCGGCCCGGTGATCGACCGAGCCCGGAGCCGGGCGGCGCTCCCGTAGGCTCCGGCGCATGACGGAACCGATCGTGGTGGTCGCGGCCGCCCTGCTCCACGGCGGACGCCTGCTGGCGGCCCGCCGCAGCGCACCTCCCGAACTGGCCGGACGCTGGGAACTGCCGGGCGGCAAGGTCGAACCCGGCGAGGCCCCCGAGGACGCCCTCGTGCGCGAGCTGCGCGAGGAACTGGGCATCGAGGCGGCGCCGATGGAACGCGTCGAGGGCGAATGGCCCCTCAGGCCCGGGTACGTCCTGCGGGTGTGGACCGCCCGGCTGCTCGCCGGCGAGCCCCGCCCTCTTGAGGACCACGACGAACTCCGCTGGCTGACCCCCGGTGAGATCTGGGACGTGGACTGGCTCGACCAGGACGTGCCGGCGGTGAAGAGCGTGCTGTCGGCGCTGGGTGCGCAGGCGTAGGAGCCGCGGTCGGGGCAGCAGGGGCAGGGGCCTGTGCGGGAACGCGGGCAGGTCCTGCGCGGGAACGCGGGCAGGTGGGGTGCGCGCAGGCGTGCGACGCGTGGCGCTCTCGTATGCGGGCAGGCGAGGGCATCTCGTACGCCGTTCGTGCCACAGTGCGCCCTCACGCGCGGTAAAGCGTCGTGCATATCGGGTATGTGCCCATTAACCCCATGAAACCGGGCGTGGGTGTGCTTCTGGCCTGGGAAGTGATCGGCGTGCCCTACACCGAAGGCGATCGCGCCGAGTGGACCTTTCCCGCGGAGCCCGGAGCCGTCCGCACCGCCCGTGCCGTCGTCCGGGGGCAACTGCGCGCCTGGGGCCTCGATGGCCTCGGTGACGTCACCGCGCTGCTGGTCAGTGAGTTGGTGACCAACTCCCTGCGGCATGCCTCAGGCCCCATCGGCGTACGGCTGATTCGGCCCGCGGCAGTGCCGGACGCCCTGCTGGTGGAGGTCTCCGACCCGCTGCCCGACCCGCCGCGCGAACGCGCTGCCCACCCCGACGACGAGAGCGGCCGCGGCCTCCAGCTCGTGGCGTGCTCGTCGCGGCGTTGGGGCACCCGGCCCGGCGACACCGGGAAGACGGTCTGGTTCGAGCTGGCCCTGCCCGGCTGAACGCCCCCCGCAGGCAGGGCAGCCGCGCGGGCGTCACGGCGGGGGCGCGAGGAGCGCAGGGGGGCGTCGGTCCGGGGCGGGCGGCGACCGAGCGGTTTCAAGCCAGCAGGGGCAGCCGGAGTCTTTGGTTCGACTGGGCGTCACCTGGTTAGAAGACTGGGAGTATGTCGCGGCCGGTCCAAAAATGATCGGGACCGTGCTGTGATCGTGAACACCGTGTTGTGCGGCACCGTAGTGCTGGATACTGCGGGCAGCCGCCCCCGGTGACCGGTGCCGGACGCGGTGAGCTGGAGGGGACGGTTCGCGTGAGCGAGATACCAGCGAAGGCCACGGAGTCCGAGGACCCGTCGGACGGCGCGAGGGCTGACGCCGTGGTGGATTCCACCGCGGACGGCTCCGGGGATGCCGTGGGCGGGGCGGTGTGGCAGAGCAGCCCGCCCGGCTCGATCTACGACTACATCAAGGTCGCGTCCTTCTCCATCGGCGCGGACGGCCTCGTCGACCAGTGGAGCCTGCGGGCCGCGCAGGTCTTCGGCATTTCTGCCGAGCGCGCCGTCGGCATGGACCCCATCGAGGCGTTCGTCGCTCCGGATCTGCGCGAGCGCGGACAGCGCAAGATGGCGGAGATCCTCGACGGCCGGGAGTGGACCGGTGTGGTCCCCTTCCGCCAGCCCACCCCCGAAAGGGGGGAGGGGCTCGCCGAGGTCTATGTGATGCCGACCACAACGGCGGACGGTGAACGGGGTGCTGTGTGCATCGTCGTCGACGTCCGCACGCTGCGCTCGATCGAGACCGACCTGGCCGCCTCGCAGGCGATTTTCGGTCAATCTCCTTTCGGTTTCCTGCTGATCGACGCCGACCTGCGGATCCGCCGCGCCAACGAACGGTTCGCCTCGGTCTTCGGAGGGACCGTCGAGGACCACCGCGGCCACTCCGTTCACGACTATCTGCCGCGCCCCGAGGCCGAGCGCGTCCGCGCCACGCTCCGCCGCGTCCTGGAGACCGGCGACTCCATCACGGACATGCACGTCACGGGCTTCGTGCCCGGCTCCGAGGAGCGCCGCCACTGGTCCGTCAACCTCTACCGCGTGCACAGCGGCACCGGCCGCCCCATCGGGATCGCCTGGCTCGGCACCGACATCACCGCCCGCCGCGCCGCCGCCCGCGAAGCGGCCTCCGCCCGGCGCAATCTCGCCCTTCTGAACGAGGCGGGCGCCCGCATAGGCAACTCCCTCGACCTGGAGACCACCGCCCGCGAACTCCTCGACGTGGTCGTCCCGGGTTTCTGCGACCTCGCCACCGTCGACCTCTACCAGGGACTCCTGGCCGGCGACGAGGCACCGCCCGGGCTCGCCGACGGCAGCGCCGAACTGCGCCGCGTCGCGTTCGCCAGCGCCGTCTCCGACGCGCCCTTCGTCGGCGGGCCCGCGCCCGTCGCCCCGGGCGCCGTCCACCACTTCCCGTTCAACTCCCCCTGCGCGGACGCCCTGCGCACCGCCCGCCCCCAGCATCTGCCCGCCGAAGAAGGCGGCCTCATCCAGTCCACGCTCGCCGTGCCCATGGTCGCGCACGACACCGTCGTGGGCCTTGCCCAGTTCTCCCGTACGAAGGGCAGCGAGCCGTTCGGCGACCGCGACCGCGCCCTCGCGGTGGAGCTGGCGGCGCGCGCAGCGGTCTGTATCGACAACGCCCGCCTCTACCGCCGTGAGCACGAGCGCGCGCTGATCCTCCAGCGCTCCCTGCTGCCCCCGGGCGACCCGGAGGCCTCCGGCCTGGACATCGCCTGCCGCTACCTCCCCGGCAACGCGGCCACCGAGGTCGGCGGCGACTGGTTCGACGTCATCGAACTGCCCGGCCACCGCACGGCGTTGGTCGTCGGCGACGTGATGGGCCGCGGCCTGCGCGCCGCCGTCGCCATGGGCGAACTCCGCACGGCGGTGCGCACCCTGGCCCTGCTGGACCTCGAACCGGCGGAAGTCCTCTCCGCGTTGGACGAGATCGCCCGCGGCCTCGGCACCCCCGGCGGCGTCCAGCAGGCCACCCGCACCGCCCGCCAGCCCCGCGACGCCGACCTCTCCGAGGTGTACCTCGCGACGTGCGTGTACGCGGTCTACGACTCGGTGACCCGGCGGTGCACCTTCGCCAACGCCGGCCATCTGCCGCCCGTCCTCGTCGAGCCCGGCGAGAGCGCGCTGATGCTCGACGTGCCGCCGGGCATGCCGCTCGGCGTCGGCGGTGAGCCGTTCGAGGAGGTGGAGGTGGAGCTGCCGGAGGGTGCGCTTCTCGCCCTCTACACGGACGGCCTCGTCGAATCCCGCGACCACCCGCTGGACGAGGGCCTGCAAGCGTTCGTCGGCGCCCTGACCGACCCCTCCCAGCCGCTGGAGGACGTCTGCGACCACATCCTGAGCACGCTCGACACACACCACGGCGAGGACGACATCGCGCTGCTGATGGCACGTGTACAGGGGCTGCCCGTCGACTCGGTCGGCGACTGGACGCTCCCGCGCGAGCCGCGCAGCGTGGGCCGGGCCCGCGAGTACGCGCGAACGCGGCTGCAGTCCTGGGACCTCGAACCACTCATCGACACCACGGAGTTGCTCGTCAGCGAGCTGGTCACCAACGCGCTGCGCTACGGCGAGGGCGAGATCAGACTCCGGCTGCTCCTGGACCGCACGCTGGTGTGCGAGGTCTGGGACGCGGGGCTCGTCCAGCCGCGCCGGCGCCGGGCGCGCGACACCGACGAGGGCGGTCGCGGCCTCCAGCTCGTCGGGCTGCTCTCCGCGGCCTGGGGCTCACGGCGTACGCCCCGCGGCAAGACGGTCTGGTTCGAACTCCCGCTCCCTGACGGGGGGACGGGACTGACGGACCCGGCGGAGGCGTTGCTGAGCCTGTTCTAGGAGGCGTTGCCTTGAGGGCGAGGGGCGAGGGGCGAGGGGCGAGGGGCGAGGGGCGAGGGTGCTCGGGGGCTGTGCCGATCAGAAGCGTCCGCCGCCGCCCCTGCGTCCACGGGTCCCGGCCCCGCCGAAGCTTCCGGGCCCGCCTCCCTGCCGGGCGTGACCTGCGACTCCGGCTCCGGATCCGGCTTCGCCGAGAATGATTCCGCCGAGGACGGCTCCGCTCATGCCCCCGCCGCCGTGCCCTCCGGCCACCGTCCCGCCGTCGTACGGATTCCCGTACGCCCGCACATCCCGCTCGGCGAGCCGCAGCGCTTCCCGGGCCAGACCGCCGGCCTGCCGGGCGTCGGCGAGGGCGGCAGAGGCGTCGGGGGTCTCGGGGACGGTCGCAGCGGTTTCCGCCCGGGCCAGCCGCCGTTCCGCCTCCGCCAGCCGGGTGCGGGCCTCGCTCCCCACCGCCCCCCGGTGCGTCATGACGAAGTCCGACGCCGTGGCGACCGCACTGCCGGTGGTGACGAGGGAATGGCCGAGGAGGGCGAGCGCGCGCCGGCCGGCGTCCTCGCGGGCGCGGGCACCGGCGAGGGCCTCGTCGAGCGCGATGTCGGCCTGCTCGACGCGGCGAAGGGCGTCGATGGGGTCGTAGGGGCCCGAGTCCGTCTCCCGGCGTACCTCGGCGGTGACGGACTCGGCGCGGGCGATACGACCCTGGAGATCGCCCGGGGGTACGGCCGCTGCCGTGCCCTGGAGCAGGCCGCGGGCGTCCGCGAGGTCGGTCTCCGTACCGGTGAGCGCGGCGGGGAGTTTCGCCGCGGCCGTCGCGAGGTCGGCGGCCAGCCGGTCGACGGCGTCCAGGAAGGTGCCCGCCTGGTCGACGGCGCCCTCCGCGGCGCGCAGATGGACGGCGGCCTGCCCGTGGTCGTCCAGGTCGAGGGACTGCCGGGCCTGGTTGAGGTGCGTGGTGGCGAACACCAGCCGGTCCTTGGCCTGTTCGACATGGCCCGCGACGGACAGTGCCGCGGAAGGGGAGTACCGCTTGCCCAGGTCGGCCGGCGTCGCGGCGATGGCTCCGGCGCGCGTCGCCAGCTCACGGAACCGGGTCTCCGCCTGCTCCAGCGCCTGTGGCATGTCCCGTTCCAGGGCGCGCAGTTGGTCGAAGCCGGGGGCCTCCGCGTCCAGCCGCCGCTGCGCCTGCGCGCAGCGCGCGACGATCTCCTCCAGCATCCGCCGCCTGTCCGCGTCGTCCTCGGGGAGGGCGTCGTCGAGCCGCTGCCGCAGCCGGAAGGCGGCTGACAGCTCGGACTTCGCGTACGCGAGGGCCTCCGCGTACGGCGTGACGGCCTCCTCACCGAACTGAGCCGTGGCGAAACCGAGTTCCTCGGCGCTGGTGCGGATCGCGTCGTCGGTCTCGACCAGCGCCATTCCGGCTTGCCGGTCGAGTTCGGGAAGCGAGGCGACCGGTGGGATGCGGAGGTCCCCGCCCGGCGTCGTCCGCGTGCGCGCACGCCGCCTGCGCCGCAGATACGTGAACGCCGCGACGGCTCCCGCGGCGGCCACCACGCCCACAGGCAGAACGAGGTCGGAGGCGGCGGTCTCGTCCTCGCCGGGGTCGGCCTCGGCCGGTGTGACCGACTGCGTCGGCACGGGCTGTCCGGCGGCGACGGCGTCGATGCCGACGGGTTTCCGGTCGCCGAGCGCCCCGACCTTGCCGTAGACCTGGCCGTTGCGCGCGGGCGCCACCGGGTCGTCGGCTCCGGCTTCCGCGACGGGCAGCACCAGCCAGCCCACGGCCACGAGCCCCCCGAGCACGGCATGCGCCACCCGCACGGCTATGTGCGACGGGGCTCGGCGTGACCGGCTTCGGCTCAGGGGCGACGTCACATTTGGGAGCGTATGACCGCATGCGCGGCCGCGCGAGCGGGGTGCGCTGTCGGTGGGGACGCCTAATGTACGAGGGGAACGGGGGACGCGGGAGGACGTACGGGGGATGGACGTGGAGCGGATGGACGCCGGGGCGGGCACGGGGACGGGCGGCGGGACGCGCGCGACGGGGGAGGGGACGGAAGAACCGTCAGGGGCCACGGTGGCCTCTGACGCCCCCGACGCCCCCGACGTCACGGGGGCCGTTGGGACCAGCGAGACCGATCGGGCCGCTGCGACCGCAGAGACTGCTGTGCCCACAGAGGCCGCCGAGACCGCTGTAACCACAGAGATCACCGAGGCCACGGCGGCTACGGAGACAGCCGAGGCCACGGCGGCCACGGAATCCGCCGAGGTCACTGTGACCACGGACTCCGCCGAGGCTGCCGCGGCCACAAACGCCACCGAGCCCCGCACGGACACGCAGGCACCGGCGCGCCCCACCCGCACCCCCGCCTGGCTCCGCCCCCTGGCCCGTGTCTGGCGGGACCCCCGCCTCCGCTGGCCTCGGCGTGTCGCGCTCGTTCTCGTCCTGATCCTGGTCGTGCCGCTGCTCGCCGCCGGGATCGCCCTGCGCGTGAACTACGCGGGGGACCCGGCCCCCGGCACCCACACCAGGAACCGTGACGCCCTCTGGCTCGGGCACGCCTGGGTCGACGGGCGCAAAAGGGACGCGGACGTGAAGGCGCTCGGCACGCGGCTGCGGAGCACCGGCATACGCGACCTCTACGTGCACGCGGGCCCGCTGGAGCACAACGGCACGCTGCCCGAGTCGGCCTATCCGAAGGCGCGTTGGCTGATCGAAGCCCTGCGCACGGAGCTGCCCGGGGTAAGGGTGCAGGCGTGGCTCGGGGACGAACTCGCGAGCGAGGGGCCGACCGGGCTGCGCCTGGAGCGGGCGGCGACCCGGGCGGCCGTCGTCCGCTCCACCCGGCAGATCCTGGCCGCGGGCTTCGCCGGCGCCCACTTCGACCTGGAGCCCCTGCACTCGGGCAACCGCGACTACCTCTCCCTCCTCGACGACCTGCGCCGCGTCACCCGGGCCGCCGGAGCGCAACTCTCCGTCGCCGCCCACCAGATCGACCCCCTCCCGGCCGCGAACTCGATTCGTGGCGCGCTCAGCGGACACCCCAAGTGGTGGTCCCAGTCGTACTTCGGCCAGGTCGCGCGCCGTGTCGACCAGATAGCCGTGATGTCGTACGACACCGCGATGCCACTGGAGAGCCTGTACGGCGGATACGTCGCCCAGCAGACCTCCCTCGCCCTCGAGGTCACCCCGAAGTCGACGGACCTGCTGATGGGCCTGCCCTTCTACTACGAGGACAACCTGAGCCACCACGGGAACGCGGAGACGGTCGGCGCAGCCGTCCGCGGCGCCCGCCTCGGCCTCTCCCGCACGGACCGCACCCGCGAACACTTCGGCCTCGCGCTCTACGTCGACTTCGCGGCCAGGGAGTCGGACTGGGCGGCGTACCGGGCGGGCTGGGTGTCGTGACCGGGCCTCGGGCGCGACGGACAGCTTCGTGTGTCATCATCCGTCCCACGAGCGTGCCCTTTCGGCGCGCGGGGGAACGGGGGGCCTGATGAACTGGCTCGCGGTGGCAGGGGCATTGGTCTTCACGGTGCTGGGGGCACTGGGCGTGGTGACCCTCACGACGGGCCGGGTGGCGCCATGGGGGCGCGGCCGGGTCGTGCGGCCGAGGCTGTGGGGTTACGGTTCGCTGGTCGCCGCGGTCGGCGGCGCGCTGTTCCTGTTCCTCGGTCCGCTCTCGGGACCGCCGCACGGCGTGCGCGGCGCCGTCGCATGGGGCGGCTGGGCCGTGTTCATGGCGGGCCTGATACTCCAGTACCTCGCCCAGCGCCCCGGCCGCCGCACCCCGCGACCCGCTAGGACCGCCTCCTGATCTTCGACCCCAGCCACACCAGTGGGTCGTACTTGCGGTCGACCGCCCGTTCCTTCAAGGGGATCAGGGCGTTGTCCGTGATCTTGATGTTCTCGGGGCAGACCTCCGTGCAGCACTTGGTGATGTTGCAGTAGCCGAGGCCGTGTTCGTCCTGGGCGGTCTTCTTGCGGTCGAGGCCGTCCTCGGCCGCCGCGTCCAGGGGGTGCATGTCCAGTTCGGCCACCCGCATCAGGAAGCGTGGCCCCGCGAACGCGCCCTTGTTCTCCTCGTGGTCACGTACGACATGGCAGGTGTCCTGGCACAGGAAGCACTCGATGCACTTGCGGAACTCCTGGGAGCGGTCCACGTCCTCCTGCATCATCCGGTACTCGCCGGGCCCCAGATCGGCGGGCGGCACGAAGGCCGGGACCTCGCGCGCCTTCGTGTAGTTGAAGCCGACGTCCGTCACGAGATCGCGTACGACCGGGAAGGCGCGCAGCGGTGTGACGGTGATCGTCTCCGCTTGGGTGAACACCGACATGCGCGTCATGCACATCAGCCGCGGCCGCCCGTTGATCTCCGCCGAACACGAACCGCACTTGCCCGCCTTGCAGTTCCAGCGCACCGCGAGGTCGGGGGCCTGGGTCGCCTGGAGACGGTGGATGATGTCGAGGACGACCTCCCCGTCGTTCACCTCGACCGCGAAGTCCTCCAGGCCACCGCCCTTGACGTCGCCCCGCCACACCTTGAAGCGGGCCTCGTAGCTGCTCACTCGTAGAGCTCCTCTTCGGCGAGGTACTTGACCAGCTCCTCCTTCTCGAAGAGGGCAAGCAGGTCGGGGCGGATGGGGTCGGTGGTCTCCCGTACGAGGTCGATCTGCCCGCGTACCGGGTCGGTGGCCGCCAACCCGCCGGTCGGGTCGGTCAGTTGGCACAGCAGGTTGACGCGGCGCCAGGCGCGGTCCATCGCCGGATGGTCCTCGCGGGTGTGGCCGCCCCGCGACTCGGTGCGCTCCAGCGCGGCGCGCGCCACGCACTCGCTCACGAGCAGCATGTTGCGCAGGTCGAGGGCCAGATGCCAGCCCGGGTTGAACTGACGGTGGCCCTCCACCCCCGCCCGGCGCGCCCGCACGCGCAGGTCGGCGAGTTTCTCCAGGGCCTGCGCCACCTCGGCCTCGCGGCGGATGATGCCGACCAGGTCGTTCATGGTCTGCTGGAGTTCCTGGTGGAGGGTGTACGGGTTCTCGGGCGGGCGTCCGTTCTCGGCGCCGGGTTCCGGACCCTCGGCCGAGAAGGGCCGCAGCGCCTCCGCCGCCGCCGTGTCGACCTGGGTTTCGTCCACACCGGGGCGGTCCGTGGCGGCGACCCCCGCCGCGTACTCGGCCGCGTGCCACCCGGCCCGCCGCCCGAACACCAGCAGGTCGGAGAGCGAGTTGCCGCCGAGCCGGTTGGAGCCGTGCATGCCGCCCGCTACCTCACCGGCCGCGAACAGGCCGGGCACGCCGCGTGCGGCCGCCGTGTCCGAGTCGACCGCGATGCCGCCCATCACGTAGTGGCAGGTCGGCCCGACCTCCATCGCCTCCGCGGTGATGTCGACGTCCGCCAGCTCCTTGAACTGGTGGTACATGGACGGCAGCCGGCGCCGGATGACCTCGGCGGGCATTCGCGTGGACACGTCCAGGAAGACACCGCCGTGCGGGGTGCCGCGGCCCGCCTTGACCTCGGAGTTGATGGCGCGGGCGACCTCGTCGCGGGGGAGCAGCTCCGGGGGACGCCGGTTGTGGTCCGGGTCCTCGTACCAGCGGTCTCCCTCCTCCTCCGACTGCGCGTACTTCTCCTTGAAGACGTCGGGGATGTAGTCGAACATGAACCGCTTGCCCTCGGAGTTGCGCAGCACCCCGCCGTCGCCGCGCACCGACTCGGTGACGAGGATGCCCTTCACCGACGGCGGCCAGACCATGCCCGTCGGGTGGAACTGCACGAACTCCATGTTCAGCAGCGGCGCCCCGGCGAGCAGCGCCAGCGCGTGCCCGTCGCCCGTGTACTCCCACGAGTTCGACGTCACCTTGAACGACTTGCCGATGCCGCCGGTGGCGATCACGACCGAGGGCGCTTCGAGGACGAAGAACCGGCCGGATTCCCGCTCGTAGCCGAAGGCGCCCGAGACCTGTCGCCCGTCCTTCAGGATCCGTGTGACGGTGCACTCCTGATACACCTTCAGGCGGCTCTCGTACTCGCCCGTCTCCCGATAGTCCTCCTGCTGCAGCGAGACGATCTTCTGCTGGAGCGTGCGGATGAGTTCGAGTCCGGTGCGGTCGCCGACGTGCGCCAGCCGGGGGAACTCATGGCCGCCGAAGTTGCGCTGCGAGATCCGCCCGTCCTTCGTACGGTCGAAGAGCGCGCCCCAGGTCTCCAGCTCCCAGACCCGGTCCGGGGCCTCCTGCGCGTGCAGTTCGGCCATCCGCCACTGGTTGAGGAACTTGCCGCCCCGCATGGTGTCGCGGAAGTGGACCTGCCAGTTGTCCCCGGAGTGCACATTGGCCATGGCGGCCGCGATGCCGCCCTCGGCCATCACCGTGTGCGCCTTGCCGAACAGCGACTTGCAGATCACCGCCGTACGGGCGCCGCGCTCCCGCGCCTCGATGGCCGCGCGCAGTCCGGCGCCCCCGGCGCCGACCACGACGACATCCCACTCCTGACGGTCGACCACGGACATCAGAACAACCTCGGATCGTCAAAGGCGCCGGACGCGACCAGGTACACGTAGAAGTCGGCGAGCGCCACGCTCACCAACGACGCCCAGGCCAGCAGCATGTGACGGGCATTCAGCTTCCCGACCCACTGCCACATCCGGTAGCGCACAGGGTGCTTGGAGAAGTGCTTCAGCTTGCCGCCGACGATGTGCCGGCAGGAGTGGCAGGAGAGGGTGTACGCCCAGATCAGCGTGATGTTGACCAGGAACACCAGGGTGCCGAGACCCATGTGGCCCCAGTTGTAGTGCTCGTCGCGGAAGGAGAGCACGGTGTCGTACGACAGCACGCAGGCGACCAGGATCGCCGCGTAGAAGAAGTACCGGTGGATGTTCTGCAGGATCAGCGGGAAGCGGGTCTCGCCGCTGTACTTCTTGTGCGGCTCGGCCACCGCGCAGGCGGGCGGGGACGCCCAGAAGCCCCGGTAGTAGGCCTTGCGGTAGTAGTAGCAGGTCAGCCGGAAGCCGAGCGGGAAGATCAGGATGATGATCGCTGGGGAGATGCCCCACCAGCTCCCGAAGAGGTCCGCGTTGGGCCCGGCGTGCATGGTCCGGCAGCGCTCGGCCAGACAGGGCGAGTAGAACGGTGAGACGTAGGGCGCCGCGTAGTAGTTCGTGTCCGCGAAGGCCCGCCACGTCGAGTACACGACGAAGGCCAGCAGCCCGGCCGCGGTGACGGCGGGCGCCAGCCACCAGCGGTCCGTCCGCAGATGCGGGGCGGCGATCGCGGCACGCGTACCGGACCGTACGCCGCCGCTGTTCAGATGGGGTTCCGTACCAGTGGCCAACGGGAGACTCCGGTCGGGTTCAGGGGGCGTGCCGGTCTCGGGCGCCGAGTCCCTCGTCGTCCGAGTCCGTCCACAGGCTGTTGTCGTACGGGGTGTCGGGGATGGACAGGAGGTCGGGGCGCCGGGGCTGGGCCGGCACCGGGGCGCCCTCGCGCAGCAGCGCGACGCTCTCCCGCAGGTGATCGGCGTCTGCGCGCACCCGCCGCATCTCCAGGCTCGCGCCCAACTGCTGTTCCAGGCGCCCCACGGACCTCGCCAGGTCGTCGAGACAGCGCTGGACTGATGTCAATTCGTCGTGCACGGACATGACTTGCCCTCACTTCCGCGGACCCCTCGGTCCAAGGCGGCAACGTTCATGCGCCTGCGAGTGTCGCGCGTCACACCTGCCGGTGGGAAGCGGTGTGCACGGATTGGCCGGGAGCGTTGGTGCGCGCCCCCGGCCCCTGTACCGGGGGGCTGCGCCCCCAGGCC